>CAZYRU010000006.1:0-18010 GCA_964649995.1 uncultured Gammaproteobacteria bacterium | reverse complement strand
ATAGGGGTATTATTGACGATTTTTGTTTTACAGGTAATGGCGCTTTCTGGGCTTTTTAGAAGAGTCAAAAAAGGTTGGGATTTGCTTTTTTATTCTAGTTTAATTAGTGCGGTTTATAGTTTGCTTACTTTTGATTTTGGCGCATTATTTGGAGCATTAATATTTTTTTATCTCTTGTTTCAAGTGAGGGAATTCTATCATTAACTTCGGCATAACTGCTGTAAGTCTTCAATTTTACTTATGATTAAACCTTTTTTTACTGTCAAAAAAAAATCGGCGATTTCTAATGCTAGATTAGGTGAAATTAATACTATTCATGGCCAAGTCCAAACTCCGGCTTTTGTTGGTGTAGCAACAAAAGCAAGTTTAAAATCCTTAACCCCAAAACAATTAAAAAGAATTGGCACCCAGCTGGCGTTTGTTAATACCTATCATCTAGTTACCCATCCGGGGGTGGATCTTATTGCTAAAGCCGGTGGAGTACATCAATTTGCCAAACTAACACTGCCATTAATGTCAGATTCCGGCGGTTTTCAAGTCTTTTCTTTAGCACAAAACAAACGTCAAGCTCAAGTAAGAGGTGAAGAACAGCCATTAGTAGTAAAAATTTCTGCCGATGGCGTAATTTTTCGCTCTATTTATGATGGTAAAAAAATTGAATTTACTCCGGAGAAATCTATTGAGTATCAACATAAAATTGGAGCGGATATAATGATGGCTTTTGATGAATGTACATATTATCCTTCCTCACAGGCATATACCCAAAAAGCGATGGAAAGGACCCATCAATGGTTAAAAAGATGCATTAATTACCATAATACTTACTCTCCCCAGCATTATTCTCAATTTCTTTATGGAGTCATTCAAGGCGGGGCATTTGTTAATTTACGCCAACAATCGGCGCAGTTTATTAGCACTCAAGCAGTAGATGGCGTTGCTATTGGTGGAGTTTCGGTTGGAGAAACAAAGAAAGAGATGCGTGATCAGGTGAAGTGGGTTGCTCCTTATTTACCCTCAGATAAACCGGTACATTTATTGGGAGTGGGAGGATTTGATGATATTTTAGATTTAGTGGGGTATGGGATTGATACCTTTGATTGTGTTGAGCCCACCAGATTGGCAAGGATGGGGATATTGTATGATTGGCAAAGCATAATTCAGTATCTAAAAAAACGAGGATTATTTATTTCTACCCACGTGTCCAGAATTGGGTCGAGGCCTGTAGTTAAATCCGGTGATAATAATTTTATTTTTTCGGATATAAAAAAAGATATTACTCAATCAATGTATAAAACTGATCTATCTCCGTTTAATATTGATTGCGATTGTTATAGCTGTAGGAATCTTACTAAAGCTTATTTACATCATCTGTTTAAACAAAAAGAGTTATTGGGCTATACTTTGGCTACCATTCATAATTTGACTGTTATGGAAAAGTATTTTGCCTTAATTCGGGAGTTAATTGCTCAGGATAGGTTATAGGCCTGAATAAAAGTTTTAAAATCAACTGGTTTTTTTCCTTCAAGCTGGACGGTTTTGAGGATTAATTTCCCATCATAATAATTTAGATCAATAATTTTTAAGCGTTTTTCTTTACCGCCTATTCTTATTCGGGTCCAGATTCCAGGCCAGGGATAAAGACCGCGAAAAAGCTGATAGATTTTTTGCGGATCAGTCGGCTGTTTGAGCGTTTGCCACTTAACATAACCATCTTCCTTTTTTAGTAAACGGGTATAGGTGGCTTGAGAATGGTCTTGAGCTTGAGTAGGTGGTGGGTGACGGTTGGTAATTAGCTTTAATAAATTTTTTTTTAATAATTGATAACCCAAATCAGTTAATTGGTTTTCTAAATCAGGGCGCTTGCTGTTGGCGGCAATAATTAATTTTTGCTGATCAATAATTGGGCCATGATCAAGCTCTTCATCCATTTGCATGAGAGTAACACCGGTTTTTTGCTCTCCATTAATTAAAGAAAAAGCAATGGGGGAGGGGCCACGGTATTTAGGTAAAAGTGAGGGATGAATATTCCAAAAACCAAATTTAGGTTGGGCGATAACCGGTTTGGGAATAATCTTGCCGTAAGCATACAATAATCCCAACTCAACATTTAAAAGTGGGTGAGAGTGGTTGTTAAAAGAAACATCATTAGTAAAGACTGGAATATTATTTTTTTCTGCCACGATTTTTACCGGCGAAGGGGTCATAATTTGTTTGCGTCCAACCGGTTTATCCGGTTGAGTAAAAACAGACTTTATCTTAATAGGTAGTTTGTCCTGAATTAGTTTTTTCAAAAGTCGGGCGGAAAAATCAGGAGTACCAAAATAAGCTAGAGTTAATTCTTTCATGGTTCAAGTTCAAAAAAAATAGCCGGTGAGTTGGTAGCTTCTTTAATTTGCCATTGGGTAGGAAAGGTAAATTTTAAACCCCATTTTTTACTTTTATAATCTTTATAGCTTATTGGAGTCGGGGTAGGCGGTTTAGGGGTAGGAGTAATTGACAGAATAAAATCAATTTGTTTATTGGCTTTTTCTACCCTTTGACCATAGCGGACTCCTAGAATAAAAACTAAGATTATTAGTAGAGTAGTTAATAAAAGATAAGGACCGGTTTTATGAGACATAAACATATTATAGCTTAAAATCCTCAATCCTCTAAATAAATTCTAAATTTTAAATTTGAGATTTAATTTTTGAGTTTTAACTTCCCACTAAATATTTCTTTAATTATCTCTTCAATTGGTTTATCCTCGACTGTTAAGTCGCAAAATGGCAAGCTTTCGCTGATGAGTTTAATTTTCTGCGCCAAATGTTTTTTATCTACCTTAAAGATAATTTTAGGGAAAACATACTGCAGTGGTTTTTCTTTAAAAGGAAGAGGTTTTCCTGCCCAGCTTGTATCAAGAGTAACTCGAATGATTTTTTCAGAAGAGTAGGTATTGATAATATTTTTCAGTTGATCATCACAGATAATCCGGCCGCGATTAATAATAATTACCCTTTTTGCCAGTGCTTTAACATCTTCCATATAATGACTAGTCAGGATGATCGTTGCTTGATATTTTTCTTGATAGGTTTTTAAAAATCGGCGGATTTTTTGTTGAGAAAAAAGATCAAGACCAATGGTTGGTTCATCCATAAAAATAAGTTTAGGCCGATGAATAAGAGCAGCAATTAACTCCATCTTCATTCTTTCTCCTAGTGATAGAGTTTTTACAGGTTTATAGATCTTGTCCTCGCACTCAAGTAGTTGTGCAAGGTCGCGTACTGTTTTTTTATAGCTTTGTTCGTCAACCTCATAGATTTTTTGATTAAGCGTAAATGTATCACTGGCTGGTAAATCCCAGATGAGCTGGTTGCGTTGGCCGGCGATAAAAGAGATTTGTTTTAGATAATCGGGTTGTTTGGTAAAAGGGGTATAACCTAAGACTTTTACCTTACCGGCAGTGGGATAAAGAATTCCCGCTAAAATTTTCAGGGTTGTGGTCTTGCCGGCGCCATTTGGGCCTATTAATCCAACCAGTTCATTTTTGCCTATTGTAAATGAAATATTATCCAAAGCGGTGATTTTCTGATACTGGCGGAAAAAGATATCTGCCAGTAAATTATTTTTTTTTTGATGAATAGAATAAACTTTAGTTAAATGCTTAACAGCAATCATTTTATTTAATTAACCGCCCCAACTTTGATAATATTGCAAGGCCTTTTTCCATCCCCATAGAGCTAGAGCCAAGAAAAATAAACTAGCCAAAAAAGCCAAACCGATTAAGTTAATATTAATTTTGCCACCCAGGGTTTGGGCTGGTAGATTAAACATCAAAAATGCCGGAAAAACAAAGGTAAAAATGAAACGAATAGGTTGACGATAAATATCTAAGGGAAATTTAGCGATAGAGGTTAAGTCGCGATAGATCATAATAGTATGATCAACATTAGTGAGTAAAATTCCTAATGCCAAAACAACAATATGAAAAGCTCCAGCTATGATTAAACTATTTACCAATAATAACAGATAAAGAATAATATTAATTAGTGTAACAGTTTTTAACTGTAAAGCAAAAATGAGGATAATTAACCAATAAATCAAAATATTTATAGCATCCATATAGTCTATTCCTCCAAATAATATTCTTAAGAAAGGGTGAAATGGTTTGACCAAAATCAGATCAAAACCGCCGCTTATGATCAGTGGTCGAAAACGATATACTTCCCGAAACAACAGTTGGGCGGTGCTGTCGATTAAATTAAAAGTCATAAAAAAGATCATTGCCTGGGGTAAGTTGTAGCCATAAAGGTTTTTAGTCCGACTAAAGATTAAAAAAACAAAGCCAAAGGTCAAGAAAAAACGCAGTAATTTGCCCAGAGCAAATAAAATAATCCCAAACCGAGCCTGAAAAGTGGTTTTTAAGGAAAATTTAGACAGAATAATAAAAATCTGAAAATATCGACGTATTTCCCTGATTAAATTTAATTTTTGCTCTTTAATTTTTTTTATCATCTTCCCCAGAACGAAAAACTTTTATTACCTTTTTCCCAAACATAATGAGCAAGCGTTCTACTAGCCCATACCCAAAAGACTGCGCCTATTAGTTCAAAGATGATTAAATTATCAATTCGGCCAATAATTATTTTTGTTGGTAAAAAAAATAAGTAGGGGATTGGTGTCAGCAAAATTAATTGATAAATAGGAGTAGGTAGCATATCTAAAGGGAAATAACTGCCGGAAAAAAAATAAATTACCATTAAAAAAATAAACCGCGGTGCCCATACCTCAGTTGTCCAAAATCCGATGCAGGCTAAAAGCAGATTAATATAAAAAGAAATTAAAATTCCATTAACAAAAAATATACTAAACCATAGTGGATTTTGAGGCGGATTGAGTTTAGTTTTAGTTAGTACGATAATTAAAGCTACTTCTGCTAGCGAAAAGAAAAAATTAATTACTTTATCGGCAAAATCCTTACTTAAATAAAAACGGAAAACTGAGATAGGTTTAATTAAAAGATTAATAATATTACCATTATTAATCTCGGCGGCAATATCACTTGTTCTTGTTCCTAACACAAAATCAGCAATTAAACTTGAATAAATAATATAAGCAAGAAGGATAGGTTGAGAGTAGCCGGCAAAATTAGTATTATGCTCCATTACTGCCGCCCAAAAAAAGAAAATAATTATTAACTCAATTAACGTTCTCAGCCGCCAAAGGATAAAACTGAGTCGGTAGGCAAAGTATTCCTTAATGGTAGTAGTAAAGACAGCCAAATATTTTTGCATATTAGATTTTTGCCTTTTGATATTTAATATTCTCTAATTATAGTTGACTTTTATCGCTTGACAAATAATAAGAACTTCTATTATAATAGACTTTAGATCCTCCTGATGAGGAGCAAATTGAAAACTTTTTCTCTACGCTATCACTAATTGAGGGTAATCCTACTAGGATTAGTAGGAAATGAAATGTTTTTTTCGGCGCTTTGTAAGCGGCGAATTGGCATTTCCCCGTTGGCTATGAGGGAAAAAGTTCTAAAAGAACCTTATCAAGGGGGATCACAATTTATTCAAGACAACCGATTTACTTCTAGTTGTCACTCTCAATCTAAAGTAAGATATTAAAACTAAATAAAAATATAAAAACAGTGATAATCATCAAAAAAACATTATTAAACCTTATTACAAATTCATTCATTTTTTATGTTTCTTAAAAAAAAGACAGCTTCTACCTCAGAAGCATCTAAATTAGATGTGTCTTCGATGTTGGAAAATGTTGAAGCTAAACCGATTCTACCTTACGAGGAAAAACCAACGGCGCTTGAGCCGGTTGATGAGGCAACTAAAGAAGAACCGGTTGAAAACAAGCCGGTTGAAGAGCGATTAAAGGAAGATTTAAAAATTAGTTATCCGGCTAAAGGGATTTTGGATATTACTTTTGGTGGTTATGGATTCTTGCGTCAAGATTATATTTTAAATCCCGATAAAGATATCTATGTTTCTACCTCTCAAATTCGGCGTTTTTGGCTAAGGCGGGGGGATGAAGTAGAGGGATTGGCCCGTCCGCCTAAAGAGGGAGAACGTTTTCACAGTTTGCTTTTAATTAAAAAAATTAATGGTAAGGAGATGAATGAAGAACAAAGCCGTACCCGACGGCAGTTTGATAGTTTAACCTCACTGCATCCTAATCGTCAGATCAAGATGGAAACTTCCAGAGAGGTTTTATCTACGCGAATAGTTGATCTGATTGCACCAATGGGTTTTGGTCAGCGCGCTTTGATCGTTTCTCAACCGAAAGCGGGCAAAACCACTTTTTTAAAAGAGATTGCTCAAGCAATTAATATTAACTACCCTCAAGTTAAATTAATGGCAATTTTAATTGGGGAGCGTCCTGAGGAAGTAACAGAAATAAAACGTTTTATTAAGGGTGAGGTTGCTGCTTCTAATTTTGATGAATCTCCTCGTCAGCAGGTTAAGGTGGCGAATTTAGCGCTTGATCGAGCGCGTCGATTGGTAGAAATGGGTAGTGATGTAATTATTTTATTAGATTCGATTACTCGTTTAGCGCGGGCATATAACTTATCAGTCAACAATAGCGGTACGGGTCGTTCGCTTTCAGGAGGATTTGATCCGCAGGCACTATATCCGGCCAAAAAGTTTTTAGGCGCGGCGCGCAACTGTGAAGAAGGTGGCAGTTTGACTATTATAGGTACTGCTTTGGTGGGAACTGAGTCAAGAATGGATGATTTGATTTATGAAGAATTTAAAGGGACCGGTAATTTAGAGATTCATCTTGATCGCAAGCTAGCAGATAAGAGAATTTATCCAGCTATTGATATTGAAAGGTCAGGAACGCGCCATGAAGAACTGCTTTTGGATACAGCAATCTTAAAAAAAGCTACTACTTTAAGAAGAATGCTTTCCTTATTAAATCAAGAAGAAAGAATTACAGGATTAATTGATAAGCTGTCTAAAACTAAAAATAATGCTGAATTTTTGGATACGCTTAATAAATAAAATAGTACTTTTTTATTTTATTTCTATCGTTATTGGTTAAAAGATTTAGAGTTATATTTATCCGAGAATTTGCTTGACATTTTTAATCTTCTTATATACTCTATACTAGTATGGAGTTAAATAATTTCTAAGTTCTCAATTTTAAGCTTCGTACTTATTAGTACGAAAGGTAGATTATAGATAAAATTTAAATGTTAAAAACTCAAAAATAGTTTAGGATTGAGAATACTATTTCACTTATTAATTTTATTTTTGTTTTATGGATACATCCAAACGTCTTAACCGCATCATTGGTCAATTAAAGGGAATTGAGAAGATGGTAAAAGCAAAGCGCGAATGCAGCGAGATTTTGCAGCAGATCTGCGCGGTCAAAAAAGCGATTGACAGTCTTTCTAAAGAAATAGTAATATCTGATATTTGCAAATTAGTACCAAAAAATAAAATAGAACGGGTTGAGAAAATGATGGAAAGAGCGATTAATCTCTGATTTTAAATTAATTTATGGAAAATATTGTGATTATCGGTGGTGGTCCTGCAGGTTTAACTGCGGCAATTTATGCTGCCCGTGCCGGTTTAAAACCATTGGTGTTTGCTGGTTCTTTAGCCGGAGGACAACTGAGTTTAACCAGCGAGGTAGAAAATTTTCCCGGTCAAGATACAATTTTAGGAGCAGAGTTGGTAGAGAAAATTCGTCATCAGGCAGAGAAATTTGGGACAAGAATATTAAATGAGAATATAGTAAAGGTAGATTTATCCAAGAAACCATTTAGAGTTTATTCTTCCGCCAAAAATAAGCATACGGATAACATGAAAGATTTATCTTTGGCTATTACTACTAGAGCGATCATTATTGCTACCGGTGCGCGGGCACTATGGTTAGGTCTTGAATCCGAAACAAGACTAAGAGGAAAAGGTGTATCCGCTTGTGCTACTTGTGACGGTTTTTTTTTCCGCGGTAAAGATGTTGCGGTAGTAGGCGGTGGGGATACTGCTCTTGAGGAAGCGTTAACTTTATCTAAATTTGCCCATCAAGTCTATCTGATTCATCGCCGTGATAATTTTCGCGCCAGCCACATTATGCAGGAGCGGGTATTTCAGAATGACAAAATTAAGATAATTTGGAATGCTCAGGTTAAGGATATTTTAGGACAAGATAAGGTAGAGGGAATAAAATTAGTAATTAATGCCAATCAGACAAATAAGAAATCAGAAGAAAAAATAATCAATTTGCACGGAGTATTTGTGGCGATAGGTCATCAACCAGACACCGCTCTTTTTCAAGGTCAGCTAAAGATGGATGAGCGGGGGTATATTTTAAAAAATTTTTTTCCTCAATATCCCATGATGACTGCAGTTGAGGGGGTGTTTGTTGCTGGAGATTGCACAGATCATTATTATCGCCAGGCAATCGTTGCCGCCGGTCAAGGAGCCGCCGCCGCAATAGATGCAGAGCGATGGTTGAATAGGGAAACAAAATAGACTTAATCATTTGATTATTAATTTATTTATTTTTTTATGAATACTGGAGAAAAAATGCTCGAAAGTGCGAAAAAGATAATTATTACGACCGCTAAAGAAATAGGATTAAAGCAGGAGATAATCCAGCGATTAGTTGAACCCGAGATGATTCATGAATTTAATTTTTTGGTAAAAAGGGATAATAATAAAAAGCAGTTAGTTAAAGGGTTTAGGATACAACATAATAGTGCTTTAGGTCCTTATAAAGGCGGAATACGTTTTCATCCTGATACAGATAAAGCCGAGATTCAGGCGTTGGCAACTTTAATGACAATCAAATGTGCCCTATTGGGTTTGCCTTATGGCGGGGGAAAAGGGGGAGTAATAGTTGATCCTAAAATCTTTTCGGTGTCGGAATTAAAAAACTTATCCCAAGAGTTTGCCAGACAAATTGCTCCTTTTATTGGGTCCACTACCGATATTCCCGCGCCTGATGTTAATACCAATCCTCAGATTATGCGTTGGATGCTTGAGGCTTATGAAAAAAAAATTCTTTCCTCTCAGCCGCGCCTTAGCCATAAAGCAAAACAACAATTAAAAGCTGCATTTACCGGTAAACCACTTGAGTGCGGTGGTAGTTTAGGAAGAGTGGAGGCAACGGGCCGGGGAGGCGTTATTATCTTAAAGTCATTACTTACGGCACTGGGTAATATCAGGCCATTGATGACAGTGGCGGTTCAGGGTTTTGGTAATGTTGGATATTATTTTGCTAAGCTGGCGCAGGAAGAAGGCTTTAGGATAGTGGCAGTTTCCGATAGCAAAGGCGGGATTTTATTAGCGGATAAAAAAAGTCAGATCTCTAATTCGTCCTCATTGGATATAGCTTTAATTAAAGAATGTAAAGCAAAAAAAGGAATGCTGGCTGGATGTTATTGTAGTGGTGGCGTCTGTGATAGTAAAAACGGTTTTATTATTTCCAATGAAGAACTTTTAGAATTACCGGTTGATATCTTAGTACCGGCGGCTTTAGAAAATGTCATTAACCAAAACAATATGCACAAAATTAAAGCCAAGATAATTATTGAGATGGCTAACGGACCAATTACTAAAGAAGCTTATGAATTTTTAACCCAAAAAGGAGTGATTATTGTTCCGGACGTATTAGCCAATAGCGGTGGAGTAACTGTTTCTTATCTAGAGTGGTATCAGAATATGCATAATTTAAGATGGAGCGAACAACAAGTTAATCAAAAGCTAAAAAAAATTATGTCTAAAGCTTTTTTAGCTATTTGGCAGAAAGCGAAAACAAAAAAGATCTCCCTTAAACAGGCGGCTTTTACTGTAGCGATAGAGAGGATAGTAGCAAAGTATTAGTCTATTTAGACTTGAATGGGAATTTAGGCATTTATTTAAGAAAGTTAAGCGGGTTAAGCAGTGCTCCTCCTGAGCGGATTTCAAAATGTAGATGCGGTCCGGTTGAGCGGCCGGTTGAACCCATCACTCCAATTACTTGCCCCTGATTAACTACCTGGCCGGGAGAAACCTTAATGGTAGAAAGATGAGCATATAAAGTTTGGTAGCCATTGGCATGATCAATAATTACATGACAGCCGTAACCCCAGCCAATACAGCCGGCAAAGGTAATTGTACCAGTATCCGAAGCAAGTATTGTTGGTAGAGTATTATTAGCAATATCAAGCGCCATATGGTACCAGATCGGATATTGGGTAATTGCGCCTGAAGTTGGCCAAATAAAGTTGGAGGTGCCTTTGACACCGGCTTGAATCTGAGCATAAAATCGACTGGGTGTGGTAAGACTTTCTTCCTTAATAATGCCATCAGGCACATATAAAACTTGTCCGACGGCTAGAGTAAAGGTATCCATATCTACAAAGTCATTAAACGGGAAGTTAACAATTTTTTGCGGATCGACATTATATTTTTTTGCAATTGAGTAAATATTATCACCGGATTTGACTTTATGGACTACACCGGTAATAGGAGGAATCTTGAGGATCTGATTAACTTTAATTGTATCGCTTTTTAGATCATTAGCCCATTTAATTGTTTCGATTGAGATATCAAATTTTTTGGCAATGGAATCCAATGTGTCTCCTTCATTTACTTTATAATCTATGATCTTGTCACGTGGTTTTACCGATACAAGAGTGGTTAGCGAACTTTCATAAGGATTATATGATAAAATTGCCGCCTGATATTTTGTATTATTAGAGTTATAAGAGTTAACAAAGGGATTATTTTCAACAATGGTTGGACCAGCAATGATGACGGTGATGACTAAAATAAAAAAAGAGGTATTTAAAAAAGAGGTAGAATAACGACCTCTTTTGGCAATTAAAAAGGCAACAATGATGTTTTTGATATCTTCAAACGTCCGACCGAAATTTAGTAGCTTTATTTTAAAATATTCCTTGAGAAAAAGGATAAACTCTCTTAATCCAGATTTCTGCATATTTATATTTTAGCATAATCTTTAACTATTTCTTTTTGGTCCCAATTAAAAGGCGGAGATGGTATAGAAAGAGTTGATGATGACAGAAAAACCCTAGATCTAGATAGAATAAGGTTGTAAACATCAAAGATTTAAATTAAATTTTGCTTTTTGATCTTTGATTTTAACTTTTAAATTAATATAATATTTTTATGACCAAAGCCTTTTCTTTAATGGAGATTCTTGTTGTGGTAGCTCTCTTGGCATTGATGGGACTGGCGAGCATTTATTTTTTTAATCCCTTTACTCAAATACAAAGATCGCGCGATACGGCGCGTAAGAACGATTTAGCGATGATTAAACGCGCAATCGAAGATTTTTATAATGATACCGGCCGCTATCCAAAAGCAGTGGAGATCTGTTATGACAATCTTGAAACCAGGACTGATTCCTATGGTAAGCCGGCTCGTATTTGTCATATCTGCAGCCACAAAATGGCTTACCCTTATAATAATTTTCAGACAATTCCTGCACTTAAGGGTAAATCAATTTGTAGTCCTAGTTCCAAACCCAATAGTTCTGCAGAAGATTATCTTTATGATTATGATAACTCTGCTATGACGCAGAATTATTCCAGTATTAGTTGGGCGCGAATTTATACTAAGCTGCAATACAAAAAAGATAGAAGCATTAGTGAGGTAGAATGTAGTGTTGGTTGCGGACCAGCCCCATTTTTCCCTTATAACTATGGTGTTACTACCGGTAATGTTGATCTAGAAAGAAAAACTTCTCTTTCTTGTGGAAATTCTGTTCTTTATCAATTTGATCTTAATAATCAGTGCAATATCTGTCGCGGCAGTGATAAGGTTAATAATTGTAGTCCGACACGGCCGGTATTTATCGATTCCAACTGTACCAGAAGCTGTCAACTTTAAAATACTTAAACTGCCTCTTGTCAAAACCTGAAATTTTTGTTTTAATGAAAAATATGCTTAAAAAAGCTAAGACTTTATTATTGAGTTTAACTGTCTTTCTGTTTCCTATTTTTTTCCTCACTACTATTCAAGATCCTTTTGTAACAAACAAACTTTATTTATTAGCCTTTTCTGCCTTAGTCCTTATGCTGCTTTCTACTCTTGAGTTTATCCAATCAAAAAAGATTATTCTTCCGCGCCGCAGATTGGATAAGTATTTGGTATTATTTTTGCTGGCTTTGGGATTATCCATTCTTCTTGTTTCACCCAACAAGCCGCAGGCACTTTTAAATATTAATCTAGGCATGATTAAAATTCTACCTCTTTTAATCCTTTATCACTATCTTTCTACCCATCCCAGCCAACGGATTAAGCAGTCATTTTATGCCGGTGCTTTAGCAGTAGGTTTAATCAGCGCTTTATTTTTCTTCCAGCCGTTTAGGAATGTTAATCTGCCTTCTTCCTGGCAAATCCTAAAACTACCTCAGTTTACGCCGCTTGGTAATTATTTAGAGTTAAGTATTTATTTGGGTTTTGTGGTGGTGTGGGAAGCAAGTTTTTTATTAAAGAAGAAAAAACTTTTTGAACAGCAGTTAGAGGGTAAGGCGAACCTGTCGTTTTTAGTTATTCATTTGCTTCTTTTGGTAGGGGCATTGATGTTGCTTTTTCTTCCCCTAAAAAATCAACAGTCACTGTTGAATATGGTGTTTTATCCTTTGCGTTTATCTTGGTATAGCACGGTTGAGATTATTAAAAATCCCTTAACGGCGGTGTTTGGAATTGGAGTCGATAACTACAGTGCGATTTTTACTCGGGTTAAAGATATTGCCTATAATCAATCCAGCTTGTGGCAGATTGGCTATTTTACTATTAGTCGTACTTTACTGTTGCATATCTTTACCGAAACTGGCTTTTTTGGGTTGGCGGCTTTTTGTTTGATGTTTTATCATCTTGCCCGTCAGGCAGTAGAAAAGCATTCACTTTATTTTCCTTTAGTGATATTTATGGGTTTAGTGATCTTTTTTCTTCCTCCCGGCTTAGTGAGTTTATTTCTCTTATTTTTACTGGCCGCTTGGGTGGCGCAAGCGCCGCATCAACCAACAATACAGCTTTCCCTGCCTTTATCGGCGTTAATTGCGGTAGTTGTAGTTAGCTTAGCGCTTATTGGCGCTGGTGTTTATTTATCAGTTCGTAGTTATTTAGCCGAGTATTATTATCAAAAAGCGAGTGAAGGCATTAAACAAAACAATATTAAAACTGTCTATGATAATTTGAAAACTGCTCTAATTCTTAATCCTTTCTCGGAGAAATTTGCTACTGATTTTTCTCGTCTTAATTTGCAGTATGCGATTAACTTGATTATCAGTAAAAATCAGAAAAAAGAGGTATTAAATGATCAAGAAAAAACTGCTGTGACCCAGGCAATTCAACAGGCGATTCTAGAGGCTAAACGCGTTGTCAACCTTAATCCGCAAAAAGCCGCTAATTGGGAGAATTTAGCATTGATTTATAAAAATATTATTAATATTGCTCAAGGGGCAGATATGTGGACGATCTCTGCCTACCAACGGGCAATTATGGCCGATCCCCAAAATCCGCTTTATCGTATTAGTTTAGGAGGAGTTTATTATGCCCTAAACAATTTTGAGGAGGCAATTAAATATTTTGAGCAGGCGATTGCGCTTAAACCCGATTGGCCTAATGCTTATTATAATCTTGCCTGGGCAAATTATCAGCAAAATAATCTTAATAAGGCAGTTAATGCAATGGAGAATGTGGTCAAATTATTAAATAAAAGTAATAATCAAGCAGATTTAGCCAAAGCTAAAGCTGATTATGAAAATTTTAAAAATAAGCTGGAAGCAACTTCAGTAGAAAAAGAGGCAAGTGAAGAGGGTAAGGTGAAAGCTGAGGAGTTAAAATTACCAGAGAAGCCGGTGGAGGTTGATCCTAAACTACCGATTAAAGATCATGATCCTCATGATCCGGAATAAATAACTGCTATCTTTACTCAAAGATAAAACTGCCAATATATAGGCTATAAGGATTAGTGGTGCACCATGAGGTAGTATTCGTACCGTCTGAAGCGCGGACACGATATTGATAGGTGTTATTTTCTGCTACACTGTTATCGGTATAAGAGCTGACATCAGCCGGCGTGGTAATTAGGGTAGTGAAATTACCACCATTAATGCTTTTTTCTAGGTCATAGACTACCACAGGAGGATTGGAATTTTTGTTCCATGAGATTATCAGCTTGTTGTTATTGTTTTTATTGACATAACACTGAATCGGCGGATTAAGGGATGCCATCGTAAATTGCAGGGGCAAGATTGGGTTAGTCCCGGTTGAGGAAAGCCAACTACCTTTTACTTCCTTATTATTCCAGAATCTAACGCGCCAATAGTAGGTTTTACCATTAAACGTCAAAGGAGCAACACCGCTTGTTCCGGAGCTGGGATAGGTGATGGTGGTGGAGGCGCCGGAAACCACTACTCTAGCTACTTTGCCTGAGTCCCAAAGATATGTACCGCTAAAATCCGAACTGGTATTTATCTGCAGTTGATAATAGGCGGCGCTGTTGTTGTTCGGATCAGTATAGGTGACGGTAAAGGCAGGAGTAAGAGTATTAATTGGGCCGGCAGGATTAACCATACCTTCTACCAGTGGAGAAGAAGGAGCATAGGGTTCAGTTGAGGTAGTGAAGGAAAAAGGCACAGCCTGCGGACTGCTAACACTATTGGAGCCGGTATAATCTCGGGAGGTGAGTTTCCAATAATAAGTAGTATTAACGCTTAAGTTATGTTTAAGCGTATAGGAAGCGGTTTCGCCTGAAGCATAGTCATTGGCACTCCAACCGTTGATAATAGCTTGAGTGCCGAGTGCATCCTGATCAAAAATTTGACAGTTTTTATACATTGCCTCATTCTCACAAAGAGTAATACGAGCATGCATTCGGTCAGAATCAGGATCAGTGACGATTGCCTGAAGAGTAGGTTTGAGACTAACGCTGGTAGCGCCGTTGGCCGGTGAGGATAGGGTAGGAATATCGGGGGGAGAGTTGGTAGTAAAGATGGCAGTAGTAGACCAAGGCGACTCAAGTAGTCTGCCGCTATAGTCCTCGTAGAATTTTATTCGCCAATAATACATAGTTCCTTTTTGGATTGGTGTGCCGGCATAAGTAATATTGGCTGATCTGTAGCCGGGATAAGTATTGCTCATGGCGGTTTTGCCTGAATTCCAAACTAGATTATTAAAGCCGGCATCGGTACTCACCTGAATATAATAATAGTTAGCATAGTCATCACCATTAATATCATTATGAACTGCTGAGAAATAGGGATTGGGCGGAACGACGACACTCACAGGATTATTTTGTTGATTGGTCAACAGCGAGGTAGGCGCAGTGGGCATAGTATCAAGGGTAAACTGAGCAGTACTGCTCCAGTTTGAAGCGCCGCCATAATTATCAAAAAACTTAATTCGCCAATAATAGGTGGCGCCATTAAAGCTTAATCCTGTCCCTTGATAGGCAATGTTTTCTGAGCGGCTATCGATATTCACCGGTGTAGCAAACATGGCTTGGCCGGAATCCCAAAGCATACTTCCGGCGGCAAAATTACTGCTGGAGTTAACTTGAATTTGATAAAAAGCGGCTGGATCACCATCGGGATCAGCGCTATGGACAGCAGAGAAATAGGGGATAAGGGTGGTGACTTTGGTGGGATTAGTTGCGCTAACTGTTTGAAGTGTAGAGGGGGCTGAGGGATCAACATTATTTTGATATTCCACGCTCACAGAGCTGAGGCTGGGTGAAACATTAGTATCATTGGTAGTAAACAAAGCTTTAAACTGAAAATAACGATTAGTAGTAGAGGTAATATTATTCACCAGTACATTAGGATCAGAAAGATATTCTCCGCCGTATCTGATATCATCCAGCCAGACATTAGCCCCTTGCGATCCATCGGTAAGGCGCAGGGTTAATCGGCTGACAGCGTCTTTTTGATTGGCGCTGTCACTGGCGGCTGTTCCCTGCATAATACCGGTTAGGTCCATATATTCTTTTTGCCATTTAAATACTGTAGCATTGACACTATAACCGGCCGGAGGAAAGGTGCTGTAGCTTTCCCAGCTTGCGACGGTTAAGGCGCCGGTTGAGACATTAACACTATTAACCTCGCCCTGAGCGAGATAATCGGTTCCGTCATAATTTTCCTTAATAATTATTTTATCACCCATAAATATGTGGCTGGCTTTAGCCACCGACCCATAAGCTGTTTCATCTATATTAAATGACCGGTCACTACTGTTGGAGATTAGGTTACTGCTGTTAAGCTTAGCTTTGAAGTCAATAGTAATAGGATGAGTACGTCTGCCTACCTCATAGGCTTGACGGATCTCCTCAGGGGTACGGATAATATTGTCAATACGGACTTCATCAATCATACCGCCAAAAAATTGTCCGTTGCTAGTATCACTTCTTCCAATATAGGCAGTTTGGGCGTTTTGCACTAAATTACCAGTGGTAGCACAGGTATTTTGCAAAATATTATCCACATATATCTTTAGGCTGGTTCCATCATAACTGCCGACAATAAAATGCCACTGATTATCATTTAAAATGGTGTTTCCTGTACAACCAACCAGAGCGGTATTATAAACATATAGATAAGGCAGATCATTATTTTCTGCAATTATTAGTCCCCATGAACTGGTACTGCCACCATCGGTCCATTTACCAACAATAGTGTCTAGAGTTCCTGAATCTCCTGCTTCACCACTGCCGTCTCTATTGATCCAGGCAGATAAAGTCAGCGGATAGTTTAGGTTTAAAGTAGTTCCTAAATTAATGGAGTCACTTGATCCATTAAAATTTCTTCCTTTTCCCACCTTTCCTTGCACAAAGGTAGTGCCGGTCGGGGTGCCATTATAACTATTTATACTACTATCTTTAATATATGCACCAGTGCCGCTTTGTTCTTCCAGATGCCATAGGCCGACTGTATTGGCGTCCGGTTCATAATTGGCAAAGGCCGACTCGCCAACGGTTAATTCCAAAAAGGTGCCTAGTCGATCTGAGGCAATGAAAAAAGGCAGTTTAGCTTGATTAGTAAGATCAACCGGATTAATAGAACGGGTAAAGCGAAAATCGCGTCCGGCGCGATAAGCTTGGGCGAGTTCCTCTGCGGAGCGGGCGATATTAGATATTCGGACTTCGTCAATTAATCCATTAAACCCATATGAAGTTAATTTACCAATAATTACCGGTTCATCATTTATTCCGGTTGTAGCAGGTATGGTATTAACAAATGTTAATGCTTGCTCTATTCCATCGATATATATTTTTAGTCGAGTAGCGTTAGTTGATTGTGTGCCATCAAAAACCATAGCAACATGATGCCATTGTCCAACATTAATAAGATTACTTGTTGTATAACCATAAGCATTAACAGAGTTGCCAATACCAGCATATAAATCATCTTCTCCAGCTATAGTACTAGATAAACAAAGGATTGATCGATTGGTATCGGAAGATGTTTTAGTTATAATTCCATCGTAGTAACTGCTTCCGCTACTTTTTCCTTTTCGATTAATCCAAGCCTCATAAGTAAATTGATTGACACCATCAATAGCATTATTTAAATCTCCAAGTGAGATATAATCACTGGTTGTGCCAGTAAACCTTCTTGCTTTACCAAACCAACCATCAACTACAGTGGTGCCGGTCGGGGTACCATGGTTATTGCTGAGACTGCTGTCTTTAAGATAGGCGCCTGTGCCTCCGGTCTCATCCAGATGCCACAAACCAACAGTATTGGCATCAGCTTGGGGTTGGCTAGTATTAAGCTGGAGTGAAGCCGCGCCTTCCATCTTAGGCGAGGTAGGATTGGCAAGATAATCAAGGCTACTGCCAAAATATTTATTGGCATATTTATTATTAATCCACTGGTAAAGGTAGGAGTTAATAACATATGATGAGCCGTTATAGTAATTAGCAACAAGCGTATAGGTAGTATTATTAACTACAAATGTCTGCCAGTTACCTGCCCCCACGGTCCCAATAGCCTGCAGGGAGTTGGCGCCGGCAGTAGCATTGGCGCAGGCTGTGCCATTGCCAA
>CAZYRU010000005.1:0-18681 GCA_964649995.1 uncultured Gammaproteobacteria bacterium | reverse complement strand
CAAAGGTAGTTTCATTATAAAATCTGACATCTGGAAAAAAGAGGTGGCTTTTTTGTTAGTATTTTTAGTTAAATTTAATTTTTATTGTTATGCTATTAAACCCCAATATTGCTATTATTGAAGCTTTGCCTGGGGTAGGAGGTGATGAATCCAAACTTTGGGGCAAAGAATTATTGTTTTCTTATCTTAAATTTGCCCAAAGAAAAGGCTGTAAATTTAATTATTTAGCCGACAATGTTGTAATAATTAACGGACAAAATGCCTACAATTATTTTAAAAATGAAACCGGCGTCCACCGTGTCCAACGCATTCCGGTTACTGAACGCAAAGGACGAATCCATACCTCAACTGCCGTTATTTTAGTCCTGCCCAAAATTATTCAATCTGATATCAAAATTAATCCTAGCGATTTAGAATGGCAATTTTTCCGCAGCGGCGGCCATGGCGGTCAGAATGTAAATAAGGTATCAACCGCTGTTCGTCTTACTCATAAACCTACCGGTATTACCACTACCGCCAGTCGTGAACGATATCAGGAAGCAAATCGTAAAATTGCCCTTGATCTTTTAATCGCTAAACTTTATCAACTGGAGGAGGAAAAAAAGAAGGGAATAGTAAATTCATTTGTTAAAAACATTGGCAACGGCGAACGCTCAGATAAAATCCGTACCTATAATTTTCCGCAAAATCGCTTAACCGATCACCGCACCGGCAAAAGCTTCCATAATTTAGAGCAGATTATTGAAGAAGGACAATGGGAAAAAGTTTTTTCTTCTCAAACTTAATTTTTTTCTGTTATAATTATTTTCACTATGAAAGCTAATATTCATCCTCAAATTTATAGTAATGTTAAGGTTACCTGCTCATCTTGCGGTAATACTTTTATAACTGAATCTACTAAAGAAACACTCTATGTAGAGGTTTGTAATCAATGTCATCCTTTTTATACTGGTGAGCATCGCTTTCTTGATGTAAAAGGACGAGTAGATACTTTCCAAAAAAAACAAGAATACGCCAAACAATATCAAGTTCAAAATAAAAGTAAAAAAGGTAAAAAACACTCAAAAGAAGAGAAAAAAATCAAATCATTACGCGAACTTTTAAGCGAAAATTAATTGATTTTAATTAATCGCTTTGTTATAATAATTTTATTCACCAAGACTTTGGATTGGCCAATTAGGCTGTAAAATATTTTCCAAAGTAGTTCTTTGCCGAAGAGTTTAAGGCAAAGCAAGTGAAAAATCTATGACTAATCCTAAAAAAGTTGCTCAACTGCAAAAATTAATTACTCACCTTACTCAATATCCCAGTTTTTTACTGATTAGCTTTAATAAAACTACCCATCAGAATTTAGAAAAATTAAGACAGGAACTAAAAGCAAACCAAACCAACATTCAGGTAATTAAAAATACGCTATTTGAAAAAACAATCAATAAATTAGCGATTAAGAATAAAAATATTTTAGCTTTCAAGACTAAATTCTTACCCTTAAAAGGTGCAACAGCCTTGATTACTTTTACAAAAGATTGGTCTGATGGTTTGAATACCTTAGCTAAGTTTATGAAAACCGAAAAAACGCTGACTTTTAAGGCGGCGATTTTGAATAATGAAAGCTATGACCAAGCGTTACTTGAGCGTCTAGCTCAACTACCTAGTAAAAATCAATTAGCAGCAAAACTCATTTGGTCACTGAAAAGCCCGTTACAAAAACTAATTGGTGCAATACAATTTAATAGCACTAAATTTGTCTATATTCTTAATCAAAAAACAAAACAAAATTAATAATTTTCTCTTAAATTAAAAAAGGAGGTGAAAAATAATGTCAGAAATTAAATTAAATGATAAACTTGCCAAAATTGCTCAGGAAATCGAAGGCTTAACCGTAATCGAAATGGCAGATTTAGCTAAATATTTAGAAGAAAAATTTGGTGTTTCTGCTATGCCGATGGCAGCCGCTCCTGTTGCTACTGCTGCCACAACTTCACCTGCAGCTGAAGAAAAAACTTCCTTTACTGTAGTTTTGACTGATGCCGGTGCTAATAAATTAGCCGTAATTAAAGCAGTAAGAGAAATTTTACCCAATTTAGGATTAATGGAAGCAAAAAAATTAGCCGAATCTACTCCTAAGGAATTATTAACCGACGTCAAAAAAGAACAAGCTGAGGAAGCGAAAAAAAAGATTGAAGCGGCAGGAGGAAAAATTGAATTAAAATAATATGATTCAAAAACAAACTGGCTATAATGCTGAATCGATTGTCGTCTTGGAGGGATTAGAGCCGGTAAGAAAAAGGCCGGCAATGTATATTGGTAGCACCTCACAAATGGGCGTCAATCATTGTTTGCATGAAATTGTTGATAATGCAATTGATGAAGCATTAGCCGGTTTTTGTCATCATATTCATATTATTATTCATCAAAATAATTATCTTACTGTCTTTGATGACGGTCGCGGTATACCGGTTGATATTATTCCTAAATATAAAAAATCAGCCTTAGAGATTGTAATGACCAAACTTCATGCCGGCGGTAAATTCCAAGGAAGTGCTTATAAAGTTTCAGGCGGACTGCATGGAGTAGGTGCCTCAGTAGTTAATGCTTTAGCCGAACATTATCTAATTGAGGTTAAAAGAGATGGGATCATCTGGCGACAAGAGTATCAAAAAGGTGTTCCTCTTTATCCGGTTAAAAAAGTTAACTCCTCTCAGCTTAACTTTCCCTTTGCTCACGGCACCGCTGTATCTTATTTACCGGATAAGGAGATTTTTAAAGAAACAATCGAGATTAACTTTGCTAATTTTAAAAAACAAATTAAAGAAAGAGCCTATTTAATTAATGATGTTTATTTTAAAATCACTAATGAAAAAACCAAAGAAAAACTTGGATTTTATTTTGACGGTGGAATCTTATCACTAATTAAAGACCTTAATCGCGGTAAAAAAGTACTTCATGAACCGATTTTAATCAAAAAACAACAGGAAGATAAAGAAATTCAGGTAGTTATTCAATACAATGATTCCATTAGCGAAACAATCGCTTCCTTTGTTAATGTTATTAATACTCATGAAGGAGGTACTCACCTTACTGGCTTTAGAACCGCCTTAACCAAAGCCATTAATAATTATGCCAAAAAAGAGTTAGGAAACAAAAATAATGAAGACTCCTTTACAGGCGAGGATGTGAAAGAAGGATTGGCGGCAATTGTTTTTGTCAAAATGCCGTCAATGAATTTGCAGTTTGAAGGACAGACTAAAACTAAATTGGGCAACTCAGAAATCCAAACCTTTGTTCAACAAGCAGTCTTTGAATATCTTGAAGTTTATTTTGAAGAAAATCCTAAAGTCGCTAAAGAAATTCTTGCCAAAATCTTTCTGGCACAAAAAGCCCGATTGGCAGCTAAAGCGGCTAAAGAGGCGGTTTTACGTAAAGGCGCTTTGGAAGGAGCCAGTTTACCAGGAAAGCTGGCAGATTGTCAGGAGAAGAATGCTGCTTTGTCCGAATTATTTATTGTTGAAGGAGATTCAGCCGGCGGCTCTGCCAAACAAGGACGCAACCGTCAATTTCAAGCTATCTTACCTTTAAGAGGTAAAATTTTAAATACCGAAAGAGCTTATTTAGATAAAGTTTTATCTTTTAAAGAAATTCGTGATTTGGTAGTAGCACTAGGAATGGGAATAGGAGAAAATATCGACTATAATAAACTACGATATCATAAAATTATTATTATGACTGATGCTGATGTTGACGGCGAGCATATCCGCGCTTTAATCTTAACTTTTTTCTACCGTCATTTACCTGATATTATTAATAAAGGACATCTGTATATTGCTAAACCCCCTTTATATAAAATTCAGGCGGGAAAAAATATTGAGTATGTTTACTCGGATGAAGAAAAAGATCAAGCAGTCAAAAAATTCGCCCAAAATTTTCAAACTATCAATGTTCAACGTTATAAAGGTTTAGGTGAGATGAATCCCGAACAACTTTGGGAAACTACGATGAATCCAAAAAATCGAGTTTTAAAACAAGTAACTATTGCAGATGGGCAAGAAGCCAATTATATTTTTTCGATGTTAATGGGTGATGAGGTTCCACCTAGGAAAAAATTTATCATCACACATGCCAAAACCGCTAATTTGGATATTTAATAGTTTAGAATTTAAACTCATAAGTTTATCTTAAATTATAAATTTTTTTACAACTATGGATCTAAAAAATCTTAGTATTGGCAAAAACCCCCCGTTGGAATTTAATGTGGTAATAGAAATTCCTCAAGGATCAGCTATTAAATATGAAATGGATAAACAATCCGGCTTTATTATGGTTGATCGTTTTAATTTCACTGCTATGAATTATCCATTTAATTATGGATTTATTCCTCATACTAAAGCCGAAGATAATGATCCGATTGATGTACTAGTAATCTCTAGCTATTCTGTGGCTCCAGGGACAGTATTGCCTGCCCGGGTAATTGGTATGCTGGAGATGGAAGATGAAGCAGGAATTGATACTAAAATACTAGCTGTACCCTTAAAAAAAGTCGATCCTTTTTTTGCCGCAGTTGAGGATGTAGGCGATCTATCTGAAGCAATTAAAAATAAAATTAAACATTTTTTTAATCACTATAAAGAATTAGAGCCAGGAAAATGGGTTAAGACTAAAGAATTTTTACCTAAACAACAAGCAATAGAGGCAATCAAAAAGTGCATTCAATAAAATCATTATTATGACCAATATCATCAGCACCGAAATTACTACCGAGATGAAACAGTCCTTTTTGGACTACGCCATGTCGGTAATTGTCAGCCGCGCCTTACCTGATGTTCGTGATGGTCTAAAACCGGTTCATCGTCGGATTCTTTATGCAATGTATAAAATGGGGCTGACTGCTGGTGGCAGATTTTCTAAATCGGCTAAAGTCATTGGGGAAGTACTGGGAAAATACCACCCGCATGGTGACTCGGCAGTTTATGAAGCCGCAGTAAGAATGGCACAAGATTTTTCGATGCGTTATCCCTTAATTAAAGGTCAAGGTAACTTCGGTTCAATTGACGGCGATCCAGCGGCAGCAATGCGTTATACAGAAATAAAACTCACTAAAATCGCCGAAGAGATGTTGTCGGATATTGATAAAGATACTATTGACTGGGCGGATAATTTTGACGGCACCCTTAAAGAACCGGTTTATTTGCCTGCCAAATTACCTAACCTACTTTTAATGGGCGCCGAGGGAATTGCGGTAGGTATGGCAACTAAAATTCCTCCCCATAATCTAGTTGAGATTATCAATGCTATCTGCCTGATGCTTGATAGAGCGCAAAAAAATAATAATCACTTGAGTTTTGAGGTAACGCTTGATGAGCTATTGGAATTTGTTAAAGGTCCTGATTTTCCTACTGCCGGCATAATTTACGGTGCCAATGATATTAAACAAATTTATGCTACCGGTAGAGGTCGACTCCTTGTCCGTGCTAAAGTCGAAGATGAAGATTTAGGTAAAGGAAAAACGGCCATTATTATTAAAGAATTACCTTATCAAGTCAATAAAGCTAATTTAGTCCAGAAAATTGCCCAGTTAGTAGTAGATAAGAAGATCGTAGGCATCTCTGACTTACGCGACGAATCTGATCGCGAAGGCATCAGGGTAGTAATTGAATTAAAAAGAGACGCTTCCTATAAAAAAGTCCTAAATAATCTTTATAAATTTACTGAACTGCAGACTACCTTTCCGGTTAATATTGTTGCTTTAGTCAATGGAGTTCCCCAAACCCTATCTTTGAAAACTATTTTGGAAGAATATATTAATCATCGAATTAATGTAGTAACTCGCCGCTCAAAATATGAGTTAAAACAAGCTAAAGATCGTGCTCATATTTTGGAAGGATATCTAATTGCTTTAGACCATATTGATGAAGTGATTGAGATTATTAAAAAATCCGCAAATGAAGATGAAGCAAAAACTAAATTAAGAGAAAAATTTGCCCTCTCACCTATTCAGGCACAAGCTATTTTAGATATGCAGTTAAAACGCCTTACTGGTCTTGAACGTTCAAAAATTGAAGATGAACTATTGTTGCTAAAAGAAACAATTGCTTATTTAGAAGCACTATTAAAGGATGTTTTTAAAATCCTTAAAGTAATTAAAGACGAG
Organism: uncultured Gammaproteobacteria bacterium; assembly: GCA_964649995.1. Classification (GTDB taxonomy): domain Bacteria; phylum Patescibacteriota; class Microgenomatia; order UBA1406; family GWC2-37-13; genus CAZYRU01. The sequence goes on along the minus strand of CAZYRU010000005.1, from coordinate 12,533 downwards.
CTTATCTACATAAAAGATAAATATGGCGATGAACGTAAAACTCAAGTATACAAAAATAAACCGGGTGAGATTACGGATGAACAACTGATTGATAATAAAGAAGTAATAGTTGTTCTTACTAAGGAAGGTTATATTAAACAAGTACCCCGAGAAACCTTCAGGGTCCAGAATCGAGGTGGTAAAGGAGTATCAGGCATTGAAACTAAAGAAAGTGATAATGTCTACTATATTACCACCGCCATGACTCATGACTATATGTTATTTTTTACTAATCAAGGACGCGTCTTTTTAAACCGAGTATGGGAAATCCCGCAAGGATCAAGAGTTTCCAAAGGCAAGGCGATTGTTAATCTTATTGCTCTTCGACCCGAAGAAAAAATTACCTCAATTCTTAACTATGCTAAAGATACCATTACCAAAGACAATATCAATATCTTTATGTCTACCAAAAAAGGTACAGTTAAAAAAACACCATTTAGCGATTTTGCCAACATAAGAAATACCGGTATTATTGCCATTAAGCTAGAAAAAGATGACGAGCTGTTGTGGGCTAAGTTAACCGATAATAACAAAAATATTATTTTAGTTTCAGAAAGCGGTAAAGCAATCGTCTTTAAGGAAAAAGAAATTCGCCCTACTGGCCGTGCCTCTATTGGGGTAAAAGGAATAGAATTGGCTGATAATGATGCTGTCACCGCTGCTGATGTTTTTGGTGATGAAGAATTTAAAAAAGATATTTTAGTAATCGGTGAAAAAGGCATTGGCAAAAAAACCAGTCTTGCTTTTTTCAAAGGTCAACATCGAGGTGGTAAAGGAGTAAAGGTAGCTTCGGTTGATGAGAAAATTGGCCGGATCGCGTTTGCACAAATTATTAATCCAACAGATGAAACCGTTATTATTACCAGTAACCTCGGCCAGGTAGTAAAGATACCTTTAAGTTCCATTCCTTCCCGTTCACGTACTGCCAAAGGAGTAATCTTAATGCGTTTTTCCCAAAAAGACGATCGAGTTGCCGGCGCCACTTTTGTCTGATATAATTAAGCATTAAAATATGCTTATTCCAACTAAACAAATCGCTCAAGAGTTGGAAAACTACCTGAAAAAAGAGTTTAAAAAAATTAAGAGTAAAAAAATTACCCTAGTGGATATTTTAGTTGGCAATAATGACCAACAGTTATCTTTTGTTAAAATTAAAGCTAGAACTGCCAAAAAATTAGGAGTAAAGTTTGACTTCTACCATATTAAAAAGATTCCTTCTTTTCAAGAATTTATGATAAAGATTAAACAAAAAACCGCCAATATTAATAATCGAGGCATCATTATCCAACAACCTCTGCCAAGCCAACTCAATACTAACAGTCTTTATGAGTATATTCCCCTTTATCAAGAAATCGAAGGCCATCGTAAAAAAACTCCGTTTCTGCCACCACTTGGTTTGGCGGTCTTGACTGTAATTAAAAATATTTTTTTAGGCACCAGCGATATTAAAAAACTATTAATTGATATTAAAAAAGATCGCTTGCTGTTTAAAAAAATATTACGCAATAAAAAAATTGTCATTGTTGGCCGAGGAATTACCGGTGGCAGCCCGATTGCAAAAACTCTAACTGAGATGAAAATTAACTATCTTAGTCTTAATTCAACTACACCAGAACCAGAAACATACTTAAAAGAAGCGGATATTATTATTACTGCAGTAGGCAAAAAAATAATTACCCCTGATAAGATTAAACCGGGAGTAATTTTAATTAATGTTGGTTTACGCAAAGAAAACGGCACCCTAAAAGGGGATTATAATGAAAAAGAGATTAAACATCTTGCCAGTTACTATACTGTTACTCCCGGCGGAGTAGGTCCTATTGATGTTTTATATCTCTACTACAACCTACTTCTCTCTGCAAAAATGTCACCAATACCATGTTAATTATCACGGGTCAAACCGCCACCGGCAAAACTCAACTCGCTCTCCAATACGCACAAAAATATAATGGCGAGTTAATTAACTGCGACTCTCGCCAAATCTATCAAGACCTTGATCTGGTCACCGGCAAAGATCTTGAAGAAAAAAAGTTTTATCGGCTAGAAAAAATCAACCAATTTCAAATCGGCTATTATTTACTAAGTTATGCCAAGACACCAATTCCTGTTTGGCTTTATGATGTGGTAGCGATCAATCATTATTTTTCCTCGTTTGATTACCGCCAATTAGCCCTCAAAGTCATCACTAATATTATAGCGCGTAAAAAAACTCCTATTCTAATAGGCGGCAGTTATCTTTATCTTTATCATCTGCTTTATCAAATTAATACCGATCAGATTCCACCGAATTTTGCTTTAAGAAAAACTCTTGTTTCCTTACCACTTAAAACCCTACAACAAAAGCTTTTTAACCTTGATAAAGAGCTTTTTACTCGGCTTAATACCAGTGACCGCCAAAATCCTCAGCGTCTTATCCGTAAAATTGAGATTGCCCAGTATTTTCAAAAAAAACAACAAAAATCTCCCGGAGGAAAACTAAACTTTCAACTAGCAGATGATATCAAATCACAGGAGCTAAAAATTATTGGTTTAAAAATTAGCAATAAACAACTACTAAAAGAAAAAATTAAAAAAAGAGTAGAGAAGAGGTTGGCACTAGGCGCAGTTGAGGAAGTAAAAAAAATACTGGCAATGGGTTTTAAACCCGATGCCCCAGGATTAAAGACCATTGGTTGTCAAACAATCATCAAATTCCTAAAACAAGAAATTAATCAATCCGAGCTAATTAATGAGTGGGTTAACAAAGAAATGCAATATGCCAAACGTCAACTTACTTTTATGAAAAAAGATCCGCATATCGTTTTTATAGAGGCTTAGAAACTACTGCTTTTTAAAAATCTTCAAAAACGCCTCTTTGGGAATTTCCACTTTACCAACCATCTTCATCTTCTTTTTTCCTTCCCTTTGTTTTTCCAGCAATTTCTTTTTTCGACCGACATCACCAGTTCCTAAAACTTTTCCTGATTTTACCAAAACATCTTTTTTAAAAGGAGCAATTCTGGCTGAGGCAATAATCTTTCCTTTATACTGCCCCTGAATTCTTACCTCATACTGTTGCCGCGGAATTAGGTCTTTTAATCTATTAGTTAGATAATTAGCTCTCTCATAAGCTTTTTCCTCAACAACAATCTCTGAAAACTCCTCAACCGGCTGAGCATTAATCAAAATTTTAAGCTCATCAGCCTTAACTTCTTTATAATCAAAAAACTGCCAATCTAAAGACGCAAAACCAGAAGAAACACTTTTTAAAGTATCAAAAAAATCAGTGATCATCTCCGCCATTGGCATCTCATACTCTAAAATAATCTGATTTTTATTATCCATTGTTAAAAATTTACTGCGATACTGTTGCATTAATTGCATTACCTCGCCAAGATATTTCTCTGGTGTTAAAATTGTCACCTTAACCCATGGTTCTTTTTTTACGCCGCGAATATTTGTTGCCTGATACTCCACCTTTGGCGGTGTTAAAACAAGACTGAGATTAAACTCCCGCTCCAATCTTTCCCGGATAACATCAGCATGCAAAAGCCCCAAAAAACCAACCCGAAACCCTGTCCCCAAAGCCTGACTATAAATTCCTTGAAATTGTAAAGATGAGTCATTTAAAGATAATTTTTCTAAAGACTTTTTTAAATTCAAATAATCAGCCGTATCTGTCGGAAACATTGAAGCAAAAACCATTGGCTTTATTTTTTTATAACCTGGCAAGGATAGGAAACTATCGCGATCAATCAGATCAGCAATCGTATCACCAACTGCCACCTGATGAATATCTTTTAAATTAGTAACAATATAACCAATCTCGCCCGCAGCTAAAATATCATTTTCTTTTAACTCCGGCGTAAAATAACCAACTTCATTAACAATAAACTCTGTCCCTAAATTTGCTAATCTGACCTTCTGATTTTTTTTCACCTGACCGGCAAAAACACGCACAAAAATAATTACTCCCCGATGTGAATCATAGTAAGAATCAAAAATCAAAGAAAGAAATTTCACAGGAGCTCCCAACTGCCTGCAGGTGATTTTTCCTACCTGTTGTTGATTATCAACAGCAGTTGAGAAGGAATCTGAAACAGGACCCAAAAATGGGCTGGGAATTTTTGCAATTATTGCCTCAATCAACTTTTCTACTCCTGCTCCAGTTTTTGCCGACACCTCAAAAATTTCCTCCGCTTTCACTCCCAAAAAATCAACCAACTGCTTTTTTGTCTCAGCAACCTGAGCATTAGGAAGATCTATTTTATTAACAGCGGGAATAATTACCAAATTTTTTTCAATTGCTTTATAGGTATTAGCAATTGTCTGTGCTTGAATTCCCTGAGTCGCATCCACCAAAAGAACCACTCCCTCCACACAAGCTAAAGTCCGATCTACCTCATAGGAAAAATCCACATGACCGGGTGTATCGATTAAATTAAGAATGTATTCGGGATCTGAAATACTCAGTTTTAAATCTGAATTTCCAAACTGTGTTGTATTTTGAAAATTAGAATTTTTATATATCATCCTTACCGGTGCTAATTTGATAGTAATCCCTCGCTCACGAGAAATAGGGTTGCGATCAAGTAATTGTTGTTCATGCGCCTCAGGAGAAACTACTCCGGTTAGTTCTAAAAACCGATCTGCTAAAGTCGATTTACCATGATCAATATGGGCAATAATAGCAAAGTTTCTAATTAACATAAGAGAATACTTAAAAAGTAGTCGAATTACCTAAATCTGACTGACTTGATGACAGCTTACTAAATGTAAGCGGTCATCAACAATAAACAAATACTGATCTTTTGTAATTAATTTTTTTTTAAGAAGGAGATTAATAGCTGATTTGATCTCTCTTTTTGCATCAGTAAAAGCAAAAACCGCAAAATTAAGTGTTAAGCTGTCAGCTACTTTTTTGTTATCGGTAAAAGCAAAAATCGGCAGCACCGGACGATAGTTGGCTAAAGTTCTAGCTGTATTGCCATCAGTACTAAATACCAAAAAACCCGCCAAGTTCTGATAATTGGTTTGCATGGATAAATATAAATTGTAAGCTGATTCACACAAAATATCGCCAATATTATTTTTCTTAAAACTAAAAAGGCGGCGCGTATCTGAGTGAAACTTACCTTCATTAAAAATTGCGGTTTTACTCATCATCTCCACCGCCGGTAAAGGATATTTACCTGAGGCGGTTTCGGCCGAAAGCATAATGGCATCGGTTAAATCATAAGTAGCATTGGCAATATCCGATACTTCTGCTCGAGTCGGGTAAGGATTAACTACCATTGACTGCAGCATCTGAGTAGCTGTAATCACCGGTACTCTATTTTCCAAACTTTTTCTGATAATCACTTTCTGCCAATACGGCACCTGTTCTATTGGCAACTCTACTCCTAAATCTCCCCGCGCCACCATCACGCCATCACTGTGAGCTATAATATTATCCAAATCCTCTAATGCTTTTCTGGTCTCAATCTTAGCAATCAATCTTGCCTTAAGATTATTTTTCTTCATCTCCCTTCTTACTACCTGAAGATCTTTGGCAGAGCGAACAAAAGATAAAGCAATAAAATCAATCTCGTTTTTTTGCGCTAATTTTAAACCCTCAAAATCCCGATCCACCAATACTGGAAAAGGGAAATTGGCGCCGGGAATTACCAATGACTTGCGATTTTTTAAGATACCTTTTTGCTGGCTTTGTAAATAAACCTTTGTACCTACTTTTTGTAAATAAAAAATCAAAGTACCATCATCAGCTAAAAGCTTTTGGCCCGGTTTTAAATATTTAATAATCTGCGGATGAGTAATTGACAACCCTTTTTTTCCCTGATTATGAAAAACTTCCTCACCAAAAAGCAAGAGCTCATCTTTTTCTATCTCTATCTGATCCTGCGGCATCAAAATTCTAATTTCCGGCCCTTGCAGATCAATCAATGTTCCCACCCCAACACCGATTTTTTTGGCTACTTGATTAACACGAATAATTCTTTCGTTATGCCACTGTACTAAATTATGTTTAAAATTAAAACGAAAAATATTTACTCCGGATTTAATTAACTTCTCAATCATCTCCGGCGCATCGGATGCAGGACCAATGGTAGCAATAATCTTAGTTAGCTTAAGCATAAGCTTAATTATACTAAAAAAAAAGATTACCAATTACTGATCTTTACTGTCAAAAAAGGTTGGATTTTTTAATCTAATATTTCTTCCCTTATTTCCACCAACTTGTCAATATAAACTTTGAACAAATCCATTTTCCTCTGTTATTCCCGCTTTAATCTTAATTTAAAAAAATAAATTGATCAACTCAGAGGGATAACAAAAAAGAGTATAGAAGGCACTGCTACTTAACAAAAAAAGTTATAGTAAATAGTGATTTTTTATACTATAGTAAAATTATCTGATAAAATGCTTAAGCAGTTTAAAAAATCTATTAACTGGCGTTGGCTGGCAGCTTTGTCTATAATGACCTCTTTACTTTTTTTAGGTATTATCTCAATTCTATTTACCTATTATCTCTCTTCTCAAAAACAAACTTCTCAAACCAGAGCGGCGAAAAGTGAAAAAGCTGGTATTTTAAAACAAAATAATAAAATTATTACCTCTCAAACTGTCAGCGGCGCAAAAAAAACTTCCTCAAATAGCTGTCCCGCTAGCGCCCCTTATCCTTGCGGCACCATCTGTTGTCCGGCCGGATCAACCTGTACTCCCAACGGCTGCAAGGTAATAACCTCTACTACCCAAACATCAAATAGTAAAACAGGAACAATAGATAGAGGAGAAAACAAAACTGTTGCCAAAGGCACCACTCGCTGTATCTCGGTAGCTCAATCTTGTATCAAAGGTAGAGTATTTAACGATAGTGGCCAGTGTCTACGTGATTGTCCTTCTGGCTGTGATGCTCGTAAACTCGATTGTAACGGCGCAAGCGTCGCTTGTGGTGAAGGAATTACTAATAACTGCGGAGAAAATACCAGTGTCAATACCACAAGTGATAATCAAAACCAATCTTCTGCTCCGATCTCAACCACTGACTCCGATCCACCCATAATTACCATTGCTCCCAATACTAATAGTACTTCATTAAATAATGATTTTAAACTCGATTCTAATAACCCAACTACTTCCTCATTAATATCTTCTCCTACTCCTCAACCTACCACACTACCTACTGTCACTCCTACTCCGGAAATGATTAAAACTACCTTTACTTTCAAAATCCGCCTGCAGGGTATTAATAAACTACCATCTAATAATCAAGTCTTAAGCGCCCAACTCCATTTAGTAGACAACCAAAAAAGAATTATTAATCTCGGTAATGTTAATCTTGCCTTTAATTCTGAAGGCGGTAATATCTGGCAATTTACCTCTGAACAGTTTACAGTTACTAAAAACGTCCAGTATTCAATCTTTCTTAAACCCCAGAAACATCTGCGCAAAAAAATTGCTGACAATATTATCTTTAAAAGCGGAGAAAATAATTTTGACTATGCCAATATTATCTTATCATCCGGAGATCTACCTAATCCCCAACAAGATGGAATAATTGATTCTTCAGATATCAGCTTTATTAGAAATAATTTAGGTACTAAAGAACAAGATAAACTTAAAATAGGCGATCTTAATCTTGATGGAATTATTGATTCTCAAGATTATTCTTTAATAATACGATCCTTAACCATTAAATATGATGATAACTTAACGCAGTTAAAGCTTTATTAGACTTATTCCTCAAGCTTGTCTGCCGCCAAGAGCGCTTCTTTGATGTTGCCAAAAAATAATTGACGACCTTTATCCAGTAATAAACCTTTGCGGCAATACCTCTGCAACTGAGCCGGAGAATGACTCACCATCACTAATGTGCTTCCATTTTTAAGAAACTCTTCCATCCGCTCTAAACATTTTTTCTGAAAACGAACATCGCCAACTGCTAAAATCTCATCTACCAACAAAATATCCGGCATTTCCGCTACTGCTACCGAAAAAGCCAACCGCATATACATGCCGGAGGAATAAAATTTAATCGGTTCATCCATAAAATCCTCCAATTCGGCAAAGGCAACAATAGCTGGATAAAGCTTATCCATATCTTTTTTTCTAATACCTAAAATTGATCCATTCAAATAAACATTTTCCCGGCCGGTCAATTCCGGATGAAAGCCTGCCCCTAACTCAATTAACGGGGCAATCTTACCTTGCACGCTCAAACGGCCATCAGAAGGTTTAGTTACTCCGGCAATTAATTTCAACAAAGTAGATTTACCAGAACCATTGCGGCCCAAAATCCCCAGTGATTCTCCTTTTAGGAGTTGAAAATTGATGCCGCTTAAAGCATTAAAACTTATCTTAGTTTTCTGCCCAGATAAAAGCGCTGGTAAAAACTCTTTAAAGGTTTTCTGCTTCTGCAGATTGTAGCTTTTGTAGATATTCTCGGCAGTAATAGCAATAATAGGATTAGACATAATCGGCAAATTTTCCTTCTAACTTTTTAAAAATCAAAAAACCAATCACAAAAACGCTCAGTGATACCAAAAAAGCCAAACTAAGACTATTCAAATTTGGCTTACCCTGTCCAATAATTACCTCACGATAGGCATTAATAATCACCGACATGGGGTTAAGTGAAAAAATAAAACGATATCTTTCCGGAATAATTTCCACCGGATACATCACCGGCGTTAAATACATCCAGATTAAGATAATTAGATTTAAAAGATACTGAACGTCACGATAAAATAAATTAAACGCCGCCACCAATAACGAAATACCGGTGGTTAAAACAAGCTGAATAGCAAAAATTGCCGGCACCCAAAGTAAAGGTACAAATTGCACTCTGATCTTAAAAATCAACAAAAAAGCAATCAACACTAAACAAGAATAAAGAAAATCTACAATTTTGGCAATAATGGTGGCATAAACCAGAATTTCGCGGGGAAAATAAATTTTGGTAATTAAATTGCTGTTTCCAACCAAAACCCCAGAGGAAGAAGATAAACTGGCGCTAAATAAATTCCACGGCAATAGTGCTACTGATAAAAAAATAATAAACGGTACACCCAGCGAAGGAACACGCATAATCTTATCAAATACAAAACTCATCACTATTAGTTGAAAAAGTGGATTAAGGATTACCCAAAAATAACCTAAGATCGATTGTTTATAACGCTGGCTGATCTCACGATTTGCTAAATTCCACAAAAGCTCCCGATAATGCCAGGTTAAGCGTAAATTAGTCAACAATTTCTTAACTTTTTCCATAAAGATAATAATATTTTAACAGATTAAAGCCAACCCGTTAATCAAAGAAGTATAATATTCTTATGCTTTCAGCCATTATTCCCACCTTAACCAATAATAAAGGTTTGTTTAAATTAATAAACCACTTAATAAAGATCAAAAAGATTGAAATAATCGTTATTGATAATCAACCAGATGTAATTAAAAAAAATAAATTGTCCTCCTTTCTTTCTACATTAGTATCAGACTCTCATCTTCTTTACCTTCCCCAATCAAAAAACTTAGGCTTTGCTAAAGCAGTAAATTTAGGGGCAAAAATAGCAAGCGGGGAGTGGCTTTGGATTTTAAATGACGATATTGAAATACCAATTCTCAATTCAAAAATCAAAATTCAGAATGAAAATTTAAATTTAAGAATTCTCAATCTGCTAAAGTATGCCAAAAAAAATCATCTTGACGCTGTTTCACCAGTTTTAGTTAAAACCAACGGTGAAGTAGAAAATTACGGCTACCAAATCCTACCTATTGGTAGAGTCCAATTAATTAATAACCCATCACCAATAATTAATAATGAAATTGACGGCCTCACTGCCGCCTGCCTTTTTATTAAAAGAAAAGTTTTTAAAAAAGTTGGCGGCTTTGATGAGCGTTTTTTTGCTTATTTGGAAGATGTTGATCTTTTTCTGCGTCTTAAAAAACACGGTTTTAAATTTGGCGTTGATCCAAACTCTTTTGCAATTCACAATCATATGACTACCTCCTCAAAAATGGGTTATTTTAAAGAAAAACAAGACCTTGTAAACTGGATAAGAATAATTCTTAAAAACTGGGGAGTAAAAAACATCCTTTACCACTTCCCGGAAATTATTCTTGAAAGAGGCAGAAACTTAAGCGGCTTAATAAAAAAAATAATAAAAGTTCATTTTTCTTAATGAAAAAACTTATTCTTTTTATCTTTTTTTTCTTTTTCTTTGCTTTTATCTTCTTTTCTTTTAAAACAATGAAAAATACCTCTTTTCATGACTTTGATGAAGCTAATCGGGCCGAGGCAGTTAAAAATATGAAGGAGTATCGTTTTTTCCTTGCCCCTTTAACCGGTAGCCCATTTTTGCGAAATGAAAAATTAGCAATAAAGGTTAAAGACAATCCCAATCTCTCACTTTTCATTCATCTTGAGCGACCGCCTTTGTTTTTTTGGTTAACAGCAATCTCTACATCTTTATTTGATGATAGTGAACTAGCATACCGAATGCCTTCCTTTTTATTTGGACTAGCAATAATTCTAATAACTTTTTTTCTTCATCCTTTATCTGCACTAACTATTCTTCTTTCAACCGATCTTTGGCTTTCCTCTCAAAATGCACTGATGGACACCATGCTTACCTTTTTTCTGTTTATTGCTTTTTTGCTGTTTTTAAAATCCTTAAGATCTAAAAATAAGCTACTTTACTTTTTAACTGGTTTATTTTGGGGTTTATCATTTTTAGCCAAAGGCCAGCCGGCAGTTATTTTTGTTTTCCCTCTTGTTTTTAGTCTTTTTGTAAAAAAAATCAATTTAAAAAATTTCTTTTTGATATTTGTCGGGTGCTTTGTTGTAATTTTTCCTTGGATTTTTCTTGTGATTTATAACTTTGGTTTTGATAACTTTGTTTTTGGTTTTCTTGGATTTGCTTCAAAAAGAACTTTTTCTTTTGATCCTTCCCAGAAAGCACCAATTTTTTGGTACTTAAGGTGGTGGTTTGAGAGTTTTCGGGTTGGCAGTATTCTTTTTTTTATTTTGTTAATCAATGATTTTTTAACTAAAAAGTTTGATTTTAAAAAATTGCTTATTCTTTCATATTTTATTCCCTCATTTCTGCTTTTTTCTTTAGCAAAAAATAAAGTCTGGTGGTATGTTTTACCTCTGATTCCGGTTTCTGCTTTATATATTCATTATTCAATTTCTCATCTTTTAAAAACTGAAAAAAATAAACTGCTTAATCTTTCAATTATTGTTTTTTTCTCATCTTTACCTATCCTTTTTAATCTGTCCAATAAATTGGCTTTGATTTGTCAATTATTAATGATTATTTTTTCAGTTTTAATTTTAAGAATTAAAATAAAAAAGAAAGTTTTTTTTATCTATCCTCTTGTGATCTTTTTTTCCTTACTTTTTTTTACTTTCCGCTTTCCCAAAATTAATCCCAATATTCCTGAGGCGAAAAAAGTAGGAGAGTACTATCAAAAACTGCCCCAGCCCAAATGTCTTTTTGTAAAAAATATTCCTTATGAAGCTATCCTTTTTTACACTAATGCCAAAGAAATAAACTATTTAGGTGAAAGGCCGCTTTTTAAAAACTGCCAAAACTATCTTATTACTTCCGATACAAATTCAAAATATCAAAAAATTTTCCAACATAAAAGACTTATCCTTTATAAACTATAAATAACCAATTTCAACCAAAATTCAATCATATATAACCAGTTTCAACAATTCTCAACCAGTTTCTCCATAATCATTTTATAATTATTAGCAAAATCCCAAACAAAACCATGATCTTGAATAAAGTTATTCAGATCATAAGCCAGTTTTTCCGGTGTTACTGTTTTTTTTATTCTTTGCTCTAAAGCTTTTTTTAACTCCTCTTTGTCTTTTATTCCAGTTATTTTTTTTAACATCTTCCAATTTGGTTCTATTTTATTTTGTAAAAACCAATATAAATCATAAAAGTCTCTCCCTTTAATATCGACTTCATTTTCTTTTCCCTTATACCAAATCCGGTATAAAAAAGCATTAATTTTCCCAGTCATAAGCGAAGGTAAATCATAGCTTTTTACTACAAAATTAAAGCCGTTTTTGGAAATTGGCGTTAAAACAAAATTGGAAAATGGTTCAATTTTAGAAGATAGTTCTATCTTAATTAAAAGGTTATCAGTTTCTTCTTTATTTGAAGATAAGCCAATTTCTTGCAAAACAGGAAATTTAAGATATATGCGCAAATCTTTTTGAGTTTTTGTTTTCAAATCTTTAAAGTATCGCTTTTTTATCTCTTGTTCAAGATAGTTTTTAAGATCATCAATAAAATTTTTTCTTACTTTTTTTTCATCATAATCAAAATCCAAATCTTCAGAGAGTCTTGGCAAATTATAAATTACCCGCAAACATGATCCACCCTTAAAGATTAAATCTTTTGTTTTTTTATTGTTATAAATTAAGGAAAGAGTCAAATACTGAATATACTCGTTTAAGAAATTTCTTATGACTAATGAGGAAAAACCCAATCTCT
>CAZYRU010000004.1:0-18906 GCA_964649995.1 uncultured Gammaproteobacteria bacterium | reverse complement strand
GGTAGAATGTCTCCTTGCCAAGGAGAAGGTCGCCGGTTCAAATCCGGTCCGCCGCTCTAAAAAAGAAATGAATTTCAGGTTGATTCTAGAATGACGAATAATGTTGGAAAAATAAGAAATACTTAAATAATTTCTTCACAGTATCACAGTATTTGATGATAAATTTTTATCCCTTGACAAGTAGATATTAATTTATATAATCTTCTTCTTAAGATGGATAAAGAATGGCTTTTTTGGCATAAGCCAACCACATTAAAAGATAAAGAGCCAATTGATCTTTTGAAAGAATTAGGAGTAGAAAAAATTCATTCTTCTGTTCCTTTTGCGAAGGAAATCTTTAATGCTAAAGCTGAATTAAGTTATTTTTTAACTCTCAAGAAATTTAACCAACTTACCGCCACTATTCCTCCGGAGAGATTACGTACTCTAGCTTTGTTAACAATGGTGAGACAGGTTGATAAAACTGGATTAATTCCTAATTTAATAGGTGCTTTTACTAATAAAACCGATGTTTATCGCTGTTTAGTTAGGCTAGTTGAACAGGAGATAAATCTATTAGGTCAAGAGCCCAAATGGCAGGACACTAAAGAAAAAGTATTAGCTATGGCAGAGGGAGATTTTTCGTTAGGAGGATTGTTGGCAATGGATCGGATTCAAGGAAGAATAATAGATTATTTAAGTGCTAGAAGGTCAAAGAGTGCTTGGGAATTTAGACAAAAGAATAATCAGCAATTAACAGAACTAAATTATCTTCTAAGAGTTTATAGTACTACTGGGCGTTTGCCTTCTAGTTTGGAGCCGCCACAAAGGCAAGATGCGGAAAAAGCTCCTCCAGTAGAGTTTGACCCAATATATGATATTAACCATCAAGTGGCTGAGGTGCAGCAAACCTTAATTATTCCTACTGTAATGCCATTAAAAGGTTGGTTAGTTGATATTACGCCGGAAGTATTTATGCGAGGTTTAAACGAACAATATACTGATCTGAATCAAAATGAAAAGGTATTATTGACAATTGGTAAAGTTGGCCATCCTTTGGTAAGATCAATCATTGATGCTTTCAAAAGCGTACCCCAGGGTCAGTATGAAGATCCTGCTTTAGTCAAACTACAAGAGATGATAAGAAGTCGATCTTAACTTCAGTTATTTTTCTATATAAAATAAGGGCTTGTCTGGAAAATTAGCTAGTTTAAGGTAAAATATATAAAAGATAATTTTATTGGCGCGTTGGCGAAGTGGAAACGCAGGTGTCTGCAAAACACCTACTGCGCCGGTTCGATTCCGGCACGCGCCTCAGATAGGAGAGGTGGCAGAGCGGTTGAATGCACAGGTCTTGAAAACCTGCATGACGGCAACGTCATCGCGAGTTCGAATCTCGCCCTCTCCGCCAGTATCAAAAAGTCCGTTGCGACGCGCTAACTATTCATTTTTTTCTTGCTGGGGTTTGATGAAAAATTCTTTTTATCTGTTAACAAGTTGAGAGCTTTAATAAGCGCATATCATTATTCCAGTGTCACTAGTGATTTTCAGGCGTTAGTTATCATTCTAGATTTGCTTTGGAATCCAAGACATTTTTTATCTTAGCAAAAGCTTCTTTATCTGAAATATAAGTGAGAGTTTTTTCAACTTCCTCTTCATTGACAAATTTAGCTTCACTGATTTCCCAATCATGATTATTGGGATCGCCACTAAGATATTCCATTAGAAAATAATAAACAGTTTTAGAGATTAATTTTCCTTTCCATTGATATTGATAGTGGGTTTTAATTGGTTGATGATTAACAATTTTAGTTTTTATTCCTCCTTCTTCCTCTACTTCCCGTAAGGCTGCCTCTTCTGGTTTTTCGTTTTGATTTTTATCCCCAACCAAACCTTTAGGAAAAACCCAGCCTTTATGTTGAGAGTGTTGGCAGATTAACCATTGTTTTTGCTTACCAATTTTTTTATATACGATGCCACCGGCAGATGTTTGTTTAATAATATCCATATTTATTTTTTTTGATAATATTGGCCACCCATTTCATAATCAAAAATTGGTTGACGGATTGGACCAAAAAATAGTTGGTGAAGCAAGGCTCTACCTGCTTTATAAATACTAGCACATAAACCTTCTTTGTCAAATCGTCGCGTTGAGAGGTAAAATTTAGGGGTAGAAAAAAGAGCAAATTTTGCTTTTTGCCGATGGGCTCTGCGACTTAATTCAAAATCTTCACCAAAAATAATTTTTTCGTCAAAGCCGCCAATTTTAACAAAAAGAGTTTTTTTAATAATAATACACGGACCATTAACGGCGGGAGTTATTTTTTGCAAAAGAATCATTCCTATATTTAAGAGCAAAAGAATGATTTTAGCTTTTAAAGAAGTTTTTTTTCCTCGATTCCAAACAGTAGCGATATCAAAATCATAAAGATGAATTTTTTCTTTAATTTTAGTTAAGAAGGTTGTTTCTAATTCTCCATCAGCATCTAAAAAAATTAACCAGCTGGCTTGAGCGTTTTTAGCGCCATAATTACGTACTGCACTAACACTTTTACAGTGTTTTTTTAAATATTTAAAAGCAGGATTAGTAGCGAGAATTTTTTGGCTTTTTTCATAGGTATTATCAGTTGAACCGTCATCAACAATGATTACCTCAAAATTTTTAAAAGTTTGTTTTTTTAACGAAGCAAGTAAAATTGGGAGATAAGTTTCTTCATTGAAAGCAGGAATAATAATAGAAAAAAAAGGTTTAGTTGGCTTCATAAAATCATAAGAAAGCAAATAACAAACTGGTGTTAACTAAAATATTCTTTAAAATTAGCGTCATTAATGACAAAAGAGTTTCCTTGTTGGCTAACAATTTTATAAGCTACTTTGCGAATCATTGTTTCCAACTCTCTTTCTAAACTTCTGATTCCCGGTTCAAAACCTAATGGTCTAACCAGTTTTGCCCAGACAGTTTCATCCACCTTGACATTATCTATAGTTAAACCATAGTTTTTAAGTAACTTAGGCAGAACAAAATTTTTACCAATATAAATTTTTTCTTCATCAGAGTAGGAGGGCATTTGAATTAATTCCAATCGATCAAGAACCGCGGTAGCAATATTGTTGATATTATTGGCGGTAGCAACAAATAAAACTTGAGAAAGATCAAAAGGGTAATCAATAAAATAATCAACATAACTGGAGTTTTGACCTGGATCAAGTAACTCAATCAATACTCCCATTATTGCTGCTCTTGTTTCTGGAGTGCAGCGATCAAGTTCATCCAATAATATGACTGGATTTTTTGTGCCTGCTCGTCTAATTGCTCTTATTACCATACCAGGTTCTGCTTCAGGTGAGGTTTTTGATTGACCTCTTAAATCAAGCGCTGAGGATAAACCTCCAAAAGGAATTCTAACAAACCGACGGCCTAATGCTTCTGCCAAAGATATGGCAAAGGTAGTTTTTCCGGTACCGGCTAAGCCGACAAAAAAAAGCGCCGGCGCATGAATCTTAATGTCATTAGATTTTTGACGTTGCAAAATTAAACTAGATAGATACTCTAAAATTAAATTTTTAATTTTTTCCAATCCATAATGGTTTTTATCTAGAACCGCTTTAGCTTTGTTAATATCTAAGATATCCGGTGAGGTTTTATTCCAGGGTAAATTAGTAATCCAGTCAATATATTTAGAGGTGATATCCAACTGAGAGAGGTTGCCTCCATATTTGAGGGTAAGATTAATGCGCTCAATTTGTTCTTTTGCTTTTTCCAATAAATTAGCAGGCAACTCGGTTTGTTGCAATGTCAGCGTTAATTTTTCTATTTCTGGCAATGTATTTTGATTATCCATTTTATTAGCAGACTAACTATTCACTTGACAAAATATTTATTTTCCGTTATATTTATATTAAATTTATTATTTTAATTTTATATTACTAGTTTTTATTTTAAAAAGCTATGGCAAAAAATACAGTCAATCTTAAACCTCTTTTTGATAATATTTTGATTCGCCCGATACAACAGGAGTCTACTACTCCGTCGGGGATTGTTCTTCCTGATTCTGCTAAAGAAAAACCGCAAATTGGTGAGGTAATGGCGGTTGGTCCAGGAGGTTCTTGTAATTGTTCTTGTAACAGCAGTGATAAAAAATGTGATTGTGGAAAAATTGTAGTTAAAGTAGGTCAAAAGGTATTGTATAAAAAATGGGGTGGTAACGAAGTTAAGGTGGGGATGGAAGAATGGTTAATTGTTGAACAAAAAGATATTATGGCGATTGTTGAGTAAATTAAAAATTATAAGTTAATTATTATCAAACTATGGCAAAACAAATTCAATACGGAGCTAAGGCTCGTCAAAAACTTTTATCTGGTATTACTCAGTTATCTGATGCGGTAGCTACAACTCTTGGTCCCAAAGGCCGCAATGTGGCATTAGATAAAAAATGGGGCGCACCCAATGTTATTCATGATGGTGTTTCTGTAGCAAAAGAGATAGAACTCCAAGATCCTTTTGAGAATATGGGAGCACAATTAGTAAAAGAAGCTGCTTCTAAAACAGCGGATATTGCCGGTGATGGTACTACTACCGCTACTATTTTAGCCAAAGCAATAGTGGAAGAAGGCATTAAAATGATTAATGCCGGGGCTAATCCCATGATAATGAGTAGAGGTATTAATAAAGCCAGTGAATATATAGTTGAGGAATTAAGAAAATTAAAAGAACCGATCACTTTAGAGAATGCAGCTTCTGTTGCTACTATTTCTGCCGGAGACGAAACTTTAGGTAAATTAATTGCTGATGCCTTAAAAAGAGTTGGCGGTAAAGACGGAGTGGTAACAGTTGAGGAAGGTAAAGGTTTGGAGACAACTGTTGATCATAAGGAGGGAATGCAGTTTGATAGAGGTTTTGCCTCTCCTTATTTTGTCACCGATCCTGATAAAATGGTGGCGGAAGTGGAGGATCCTTATATCTTAATTACTGATAAAAAAATTTCCGCGATCTCTGATTTACTGCCTTTCTTAGAAAAATTAGTCAAGGTTTCCAAAAATTTAGTCATTATTGCTGATGAAGTTGATGGAGAAGCTTTAGCTACTTTAATAGTCAATAAAATTCGCGGTACCTTTAATGTTTTAGCGGTTAAAGCACCTGGTTTTGGTGATAGAAGAAAAGAGATGTTGCAAGACATTGCAATTCTTACTGGAGGTACAGTGATTTCTGAAGAACTAGGGAAAAAATTAGAAAATGTTGAGCTGGAAGATTGTGGTCGAGCGGATAAAGTCAAATCAGATAAAGAGAATACCAGCATTATTGGCGGTAAAGGTAAATTAACTGAAATTAAAGCTCGAGTAGAACAAATTAAAAAAGAGATGGCGGTAACTACCTCAGAGTTTGATAAGGAGAAATTACAAGAAAGATTAGCAAAATTATCTGGCGGAGTAGCGGTAATTAATGTAGGAGCTGCAACTGAGGTAGAGATGAAGGATAAAAAAGAGAGAACTATTGATGCGGTTGCTGCGACCAAAGCCGCCCTTGAGGAAGGAATTGTACCTGGTGGCGCAGTAGCTTTACTGGATATTGCCCAGCGAATGTCCACCAAAAATTTAGAAAAAACCGCAGTAAGTCGAGATGAGATTATTGGCTATGAGATTGTAAAGTCTGCTCTTGAAGCACCGTTTAAACAGCTGATTAAAAATGCCGGCATGGATCCGGGGTTATTATTAGCTAAAGCGCGGGAAAAAAGCAGTAAGGGTTATGGTTATAATGTTTTAAAAATCAATTCCCTTGAGGATTCTGAACCGGTAGATATGATTAAAGAAGGAATTGTTGATCCGTTAAAGGTGGTAAGAACTGCGGTGCAGAATTCGGTTTCTGTTGCCAATATGATTTTGACAACGGAAGCGTTAATTACTGATTTACCTGAGAAAAAAGAACAAGCCGCTGCACCGGCAATGCCAGGCGGCATGGGAGGAATGGATTATTAAACTAATTATCTCAAAAACCCCGCCTAGTAATAGGCGGGGTTTTTTGATAGGCTAATTTATTTTTATCTTGACAAAATAAACGATTGTTTACTAAAATGTAAACATTTGTTTACTAATTTTATTTTTTCCAATATGGATACTAAGTTGACTATACTTAAAAAATTTTTCCGCCGCAATCATCGTCTGCCTTCATATAAAGAAATGTTAAAACTTTTTGGGTTTGCATCAAAAAAAGCGGTTTATGATGTAATACAAAACTTTATTAAAGCCGGTTGGTTAAAAAAAATTGATAATAAACTGGCTCCTACCCAAGCATTTTTCAGTCTGCCGCTTTATGGAATAGTTAAAGCAGGTTTTCCTATTCTTGCCCAGGAGGATCGCCAATATATGAGTTTAGATGAGTATTTGATTGAAGATCCTAATCGATCTTTTTTACTTAAGGTTAGCGGTGACTCTCTTTTGAATATTGGTATTTTTGATGGGGATATTGTGGTAGTGGAGAAAAAAGCTTTAGCTTATCCTGGCGATATAGTTTTGGCAGAGATTGATAAAGAATGGACATTAAAAATCTACAAAAAAGATTTAAAAAAGAAAACTGTTTATCTTGAGCCAGCTAATCCTAAATATCCGTTGCTTTATCCTCAAAGAGAGTTGGTAATTCATGGAGTAGTCAAAGGAGTGATTAGAAAAATTATTAATTAATTTTATAAACGGTTAGATCTAAATCTTGATCATAAAAAATAATTGGATATAACTGATTAAGTAGTTTGAATTTATCAGCAGTTTTGTAGACAAAGAAATAATTAATATTATATTTTTGTAGTTGCTGTTTAATTTTTTCCCAAGAAGTATTTTTTTGGATTAATCCATAGTATTGATTACCGCTATAATAGGCAAGAGTAAGAGTATTATTCCAATCATTACCTTCACTTAAAGCAGCAATTTTAGATTGAGTAATTTTATAACTTTTTAAACGTTGACTTAATTGATAAAGATTTTTATCAACATTAAAATACCATCTAATTTCGGAAAACTGAGGTTTAATAAAAAATAGAATAAAAAACAATAAGATTAGAAACCTTTGGTTTTTATTCTGCGTATGTTTTAATAATGAAGCTAATATTTTTATTCCCAAAATCAAAAGCAAAAGCTCGCTAAACCAAAGATAACGGTCTTGTATAGCTAAAGGTAAATAACCTAAAGGATAAATAATAAGTAATAAAAAAACTAAGCGCAGTTTAGAATCAACTTCGAGTATTTTAATGAGAAAAGTAATAATAATTATTAAGGATAAAGCAGCAAATTGTTGGTAGTATTTAATAATATCTACCAGATTATTTTTAATGACTAAAAGTTGATAGATTAAGGTGGTAGAGTTAATAAATGGATGCCATTTATTAACAGAATGAAAACTAGGATCTTCCCAGGCAGAAAGAGCGGTAGGATTAACAGGAGGAATTAGGCCTTGATTATGGATAGGCAATCCCCAATGATAAGGATTAATCACTAAATAGTTATAATTCAAAGCAGTCGAGATGGTAAATTTATGATATTTAAGACTAATAATTAAGATCCAGCCGATACTAATTAAGAAGAAAATAAGCAATCCTAAAACTGTTTGTTTTACTACTACCTGTTTTTTTGTTTTGGTTTTTTGGTTCAGATAGGAGTAGAGTTGATAGAAGACAAAGGTAAGTAAGATAAAATAGAAGTTATATGCTTTAGCTAAATAAGCTAGTACCCCGACTATAGTTGAGATAAGAGGTTTTTTTTCTAAAATTAGAACAAGATAAAAAGTTAAGATTACTGTCGCCAACAGATCAGGAGTAATTATAATAAGAGCACATTTTAATAAAAATAGTGCAGCTAAGAGTCCGCCAACTAATTTTAGAGAATAAGATAATTTTAAGTGATTAAGCAATCTATTTACTCCAACTACTCCGATTAAACCCAAAAGAATATTTAATATTTTTGCTCCCAAAGGAAAAGGAATTTTTAAAGCAAAAAAGGGGAGCATTAACCAGGAATAAAGTGGACTCCAATAACCATTAATGGCTTGGTAAAAATTTCCAGCCCAATATTTTTGGGCAATACCAATATAAGCACTAGCATCAGGATTAAATTGATATTGAAAAAAGGGTAAAAGACTTAAGGCAAGAAAAAGATAGATTAAGTAAATTTTTTTCATGTTAATAACTAATTATAACCAGAGTATTTTTAAGAAAAAAAGTTAATAATAAATTTAATTTTAATTAAGAATCTAGTATTCTTAACAATTTAAACCATCCAAGTCAACTTTTAGTTGAAATCACGATACATTTTATGTAAACTTAATTTCATTAATAAGATTGATTATTCTTAATATTTTATTTTTGAAATAAACCTTACATTTTTAATGAAAATAGTTTTTTTTGAAGTTGCTGATTGGGAAATAAAAGAATTAAGAAATAGTTTTCCATATGCAGTTTTTTTTCCGGAAAAAGTTTCGATTGACATAATAACAAAATATTATGATGCTGACATTATTTCTATCTTTGTTTATTCAAAAATTAATAAAGAAATAATTGATAGTTTACCTAAATTAAAATTGATTGTTACTCGTTCTACTGGTTTTGATCATATTGATGTTGCTTATGCCTATTCCAAAGGAATAAAGGTTTTAAATGTACCCGAATATGGTTCAAGAACCGTAGCAGAATATGCTTTTGCTTTGATTTTAAATTTATCAAGAAAGATTTATCAGTCTATTAATCAGGGAAAAGTTTTTAATTTTAATCATCAGGAAATTAGGGGAGTTGATTTGTGGGCTAAAACAATTGGTATTGTTGGATTGGGGAAGATTGGTTTTGAGATGGTTAAAATAGCCAAGGGTTTTGGGATGCATATTTTAGTTTATAACCGAAGTCAGAATAGTGATTATGCGCAAAAGTATCAATTTAAATATGTTGATTTAGATATTCTTTTATCTCAATCAGATATCATTAGTCTTCATTTACCTTTAAATAACGATACAAAACATTTTATTAACAAAGATAATATTTTAAAAATTAAAAAGGGAGCAATTCTTATCAATACTTCAAGAGGCGAAATAGTTGACACTGAAGCCTTAATCTATGGTTTAAAAAATAATCTTCTAGAAGGGGTAGCCTTAGATGTTTTGAAGGGCGAGAATATTTTAGGAGAAGAAGTAGAAATTTTAACTGATATTTATAAAAAAGAAGCTTATTGGAAGACTTTAGTTTTGAATCATATTTTAGTTAATCATCCTAAAGTAATCATTACTCCACATAATGCGTTTAATTCAACAGAAGCTTTAGCTAGAATTACTAATACTACTATTGAAAATATTAATGCTTTTATTCATAATCTTGCTTTGCCTAATATTGTTTTGCCAGCTTAAATTTCTCTTTTCAAAATAAAGTTTTTTTATTTGAGATATGAGAATTTGGGATATCGCGCCATCATATCTTTGTCGGAAACATCTTCTTGGGGAGCATCGTGAACTACATGCTATCTGGTCAATTATTACTAAAAATAAAAAAGGTTATTCAAGACATCCTGAAACTAACCGCTGGCGGGGAAGACTTAAAGCTTTATATCTTCGTCATAAGATACTAGTTAAGGAAATGAAAAGACGCGGCTATAGTCATCAAAGTAATTTAGATATCAATTTGACAACCGGCAAAGAAAAACAAGACATTTTTATTAATAGCATTAATAAACAGATTGAGATTTTAAAAGGTAAAAGCTGTTTATGTTTTATCTCTTTGGTGGTAAAGGAAAAAAGACACTAGTTTTTCTTTTGTACTTCTCAAAATCTTTTCTACCTTGATATTTTTGCTCCAAAAGAGGAATACCAGAAACAAACAAAATAAGAAAAGTTATTGTTAATGGTCCAATGATAGTAAAAAATCCCTTAGTAGAAGATAAAGCAAGGATAAATATTCCCCACCATAAGACTACCTCGCCAAAATAATTTGGATGACGACTATATTGCCACAAACCTTTATCCATAATTTTGCCCTTATTGGATCGATTGGTAATAAATTTTTTTAGTTGATAGTCGGCAATTACTTCAAAACAAAAACCAAATAACCAAATAACAAAACCGATAAAATCAAATAATTTAAATCCAGAAAAGTTAGATTGATTGATAACAATTACTGGTAGAACAATTAAATATAGAAGAAATCCCTGAAGAAGATAGATTTGAAAAAAACTTCTTAAATAAAAATTTTTCCATTCTTCTCGCCACTTTTTATACCGATAGTCTTCACCGTTTTTGCAATTTCTTAGAAGAATATGAAAAGAAAGTCGTAAGCCCCAAATTGTTATCAGTAAATTAACGATAGTTGATTTAAGATTAAGACCATGTATAAATCCTCCTAACCAGGCAATTAAGATAAAACCTAGTCCCCAAGCAACATCAGCTATATCATTTCTTTTGATAATAAGAGAAATCAAGAACCAAATACTCATGTAGATTAAAAGAAACAGCCCTAACATTAGATAGTAGTTCATAAGTTAAATCTTTGAACGAGAAGATAAGTGATTGTCGCTACTGAGCTAGAGATAAACATACCCCAAATTAAATCTATTATTGTTACTGAAATTGGCCAGTGTTTAATAGTGGCTAAATTTGTCAGATCATAAGTAGAATAGGTAACTAAACCAAAAAAAGCTCCCATTACAACGGCGTGAATTAGCTGTTTTTTTTCAAGAGAGGGAACAATAACAAAAATAACCAGTCCAGCAATAAAGATTAGGTAAAAAATTGAGGCGGCTGCTAAATTAAAATTTTTCGCCAGCAAAAAACCGATCTGCTTTGAATATAGGTTTTTAGCGATTACTGTTAGCCAAATTATGTCAATACCTAAAAATATAGTTAAAGCAACAAAATATAGTTTTAAAAACATACTAAAATAATTATATCAAATTGAGGTTTTTATAAAATAAATGGATTCCAAATAAAGTGTATAATGATAAAATACCGTTAATTATTTATGTATTAAACTAGTTTATTTCACGATTAATTTGTTAATAATTGCTATATTGTTTCTATTTTTATCAACTATATATAGATTATAGTAAAGATTCCAATACTGTTATTTGCTGTTAGACCTCTTTAATTATTTTAGTAACCAATCAGCAATTTTAACCTTTTGGAATTTATTTTACTTAAACATTCTACTTAAGGCTGTACCTATTACAAGACTCAAGATGATAAAAAATATAAAAGCAAAGCAGGCCGATTCAAGAGAAAGTTTTAACAGTTTTTTTTTATCGACAAAATGGTGAGAGTATTCTCGGTATGACAGAAGAAAGACAAACATACCGGCCATTAAAGAAAAAGGAATTCCAATAACTAAAGCGATAAAAAATTGTTGATTCATAGCGTATTAAATTAAGTAGAAGTTATTAGTCTTTAGACTGAAGACGTTTATAAGGTGAACTTCATCACCATATATGATTTGGGTCTAGATTACTTTAGCATATATTTTATGCTGGTTATCTAGACAATGAAAAACGAAAAACAAGTATTTTATCAAGTCTCATATTTCAGAACGTAAATTTAGAGAAATTTTAAAGTATTTCTCTCAAGATTTTGATACAACTAAAACAAGCTCTTTAATAGGACTTTCCCGTAAAACAATAAATAGATTGTATCATAAATTTAGAGTAAGAATATATCAGTTGGAAGAAAATATTAATATTATTAATTATGGTAAATTTCATGGAGAAATTGAAATTGATGAAGCTTATTTTGGTACTAAACGAATCTGTGGAAAACATGGGCGAGGAGCAGGAAAAAAAGTTCATGTTATTGGACTTTTAATAAGAAACAGTAAGGTATATCTCAAATCGTAGAAAACTGTAACAGGCATGAACTCATGCCTGTTATTAAAGGCAAAATACTTGAGGATTCAACTATTTATCCTGAGTTATGATGGTTTAGTGTTAAATGGCTACAAACATTACCAAATCCACCATTATGAAAATGAATTTGCCAGAGGCAAAAATCATGTTAATGGAATTGAATCATTTTGGAGTTGTACTAAAGATTATTAAA
This sequence comes from uncultured Gammaproteobacteria bacterium, assembly GCA_964649995.1. Classification (GTDB taxonomy): domain Bacteria; phylum Patescibacteriota; class Microgenomatia; order UBA1406; family GWC2-37-13; genus CAZYRU01. The sequence goes on along the minus strand of CAZYRU010000004.1, from coordinate 6,884 downwards.
ATTTAACGGAATAAGAAAAGATAAGTTTTTGTTACATTTAAAAGAATCACAATTTAGATGGAACAACAAACAAAATATTTATAAGTTATTGTTAAAAAACTTTAGAGAAAAACCTCTATAAAGTATCATGAGACTCATAATTAAAGTCAAATCAAAAAATTAAATTATCTTTTAATATTTTTTCCCTTCTAAATTAGAGTTAAGTAAAATAAAGAATTTAATCTGTTCCTCCTGATTTTGTTACTCCTTCACCGGTTATTGGATCACCGCCTTTTTTAGGACTGGTTTGTTTCACTTGTCGCCACACTTCATTTTGGGCAGCATCAGTATTTTTAGTGGTTTCAGCTGCTATGTTTTTTGTCAAAGCCAGTTTTTGAAATAATTTATCTACAAAACTTGTATCTATTTCTGACATAATTATAGTTTATAATAAAATTTACTCTTTCTAAAAGAGCAAAAATTTAAATAATTTTTAATATGCCATTGATTAAAAAATATTGGGATAAAATTATCTTAATTCTTTTAATTTTATCTTATACGACTATTGTAGGCAAATTGACAATAAATCGTCATAATGCCTTTGCCTCAGGATTTGATTTAGGTAATGCTGACCAAACTGTTTGGAATACATTTCAGGGAAGGTTTTTTACTTTAACTAATGAATCTCAAAATATTTCGCGTTTTTCGATTCATGCCGATTTAATTCTCATTTTTTTTGCCCCGTTATTTTTTATTTGGGATAATGTACGTATTTTACTTTTAGTTCAAACTGTTGCGCTGGCTTTAGGGGCTATTCCTCTTTATTTGTTAGCTAATAAAGTTTTGAGAAATCGATTGATTAGTATTTTGATAGTTTGTTTTTACCTTCTTAATCCTGGTTTGTTATGGACCAATGTTTATGATTTTCATGCGGTTGCTTTTGTTATCCCTCTTCTGATTTTTTCTTTTTATTTTGCTTATAGCAAACAATGGTTATGGTATTGGTTAACTATTTTCTTAAGCCTGATGACTAAGGAACAGATATCCGTAACCATCATATTATTTGGCATTTTAATTTTTTTCTTTTTTAAAGAAAAGAATAGGTTTATTAACTACCATAATTGGTTTTTTATGGTTTATTTTAATGGTGTTTGAGATTATGCCTCACTTTAGTCCTCAAGGTGAACATTGGGCTTTGAAATGGTATTACTCTACTGATGTTAATGCTACAGCCATTGATCTTTTAATAACTGCGATTAAACGTCTTTTTTTTACTCAAGAAGTAATTAATTATTATTCTCTTCTGCTTAAACCTTATGCTTTTCTTCCAATATTAGGTTGGCCCTGGGTAGTTTTGGCTTTCCCGGAGATAATGATAAATATCTTAAGTTCACATGCACAAATGCTCTCGATCTTTTTGCACTATGATAGTGCTATTATTCCTTGGCTGGCTCTTGCTACTGTTTTTGCTATTGCCAATGGCAATTCTATTTTAAAAAAAATCAGATTACGATCATTGTGGATAACAGCAGTTAATTTAATTTTAGTCGGAGCAACTTTTTTATTGCATTAAGAGTAAACTGTCATTACAGTCCTTTTTCTATCTCACCTCGCTGTTGGCATCTTAGTTATGAAGTCACAAAAGAAGATCGGGAGTTTGAAAAAATATTACAATCACTGCCTAAAGATGCCTCAATTACCACTTCACCGGAAATAAGACCCCATATTACTCATAGAAAAGAAGCATATACTCTACCTTTGGCTACAGGTTCAGCAGATTTTATCGCGCTTATTGACCAAAATCGGATGGTAGGTAATTATACACCTAAAGATTTTGAGCTAAAACTGATAGAAGGACTAAGAAATAATCAAAATTATCGACTGATAAAACATCTTGGTCATTTTTATCTTTACCAAAAAGTTAAGTGATAATAACAAATAGCTTTAAGTTAAAACGAGAACGGTAGAATTTAATGTTGTCCGAAGATTTTTTCCCCATCTTTTTTTAAAAGCTGCCAATTAAAAAATTCCTTCAGAATAAAAAAAAGACTAACAATACTAATTAACTGATCACGATAGCTAAACCAACAATGAAGATAAGAATGATTAGCTACAACTAAATACCAGACATAAGGAAGAAAAAAAAGCATTAACCAAGGAAAAATCCGCTGGATTTTCTCTTGAGAAAAATTGAGATACCGAAATATACTAACAAAAAAAAGAATATTAAACGAAAGAAATAAGAATCTATTGAAACGACTATAACCGATTAATTGTAATAAATTCAGTTGTAACGCTCGCCACTGACTAAAATTAGAATCGGCCTGGTTTACAGTTCGATTAACTATTTGATTTAATGAGGTATTAATTGCCTCAGGAGCAAAAAAAACACTAACAATCAGCCATTTGCTAGACCAAAAGAGTAAATAGCCGATGGCCCAAAATAAACAATTTAAAAATACATTCGGCTTTTTTTCGAGTTTAACTACTAGAGTTAAGGTTAGCCCTAATCCTACTAAAGGAGCTGATAACAAATCAAAAAAACTGGTTAATCCTCCGAAAATAAAGAAAAATAAAAAATAATTGCTTGGTCTTTTTATTAATAAATAGATGCCTGTCCACATTCCTAATAAAAAAATTCCGCTTAAGGAAAGAGAATAATGAATGAAAAAGAAATCAACCACATTAAGTCCCAAAAAAATCACTAATGCGGTTGACCAACTAATTTTTTTTCCAATTAAATAGAGATAAAGGCCAGTTGTCAAGAATAATATTCCCGATAAAATTTTTCTTATTAAAAGATAGGGAAAAAATACCAATAATGGTCGTAAAAAAATTAAATATCCATGCCAATATCTTTCGTAGCCGGCTTTTGCTTGAGTTTGTTGGAGATAATTTTTTTCAAGATTAACAATCTGATTTACCTCATTTAAATTTTCCTGATAACGAATGTTCAACATGGCTGATTTAAAGGGAGTTTTAGCGTCAACAGAATAGGCGGTATTAAGCATCAAAGCATCGGTAAAATTATCCCAAACGACCGGTCGCCAAATAAAACCAACTGTAGGATAACTACCTTCTTTTTTTAGAGTTTTGATAGTGGTATTAATATTTTTAGTCATCAAAGATGAAGGAATAAGACAGGTTAACCAAAGTCCGGTTAAAAATAATCCAATAAGAATAAAATAACTGAATAAAAATTTTTTTATTTGTCCACGCATTGTTAATAATTATAACTAATTACTTCTGTTTTTTAAGCTTTTTTTCAGGTTGAACAATTAAATTTTTCTTAAATTATCTCTTAAACTAGAAAGGGAAATGTTTTTACAAAAGGAGGTGATAAAAAATGATTAATAAAAAAAATTATTACTAATAATAACTATTTTATTTTTAGGATTAAATCTTGTTATCCCAATTTATGCTCAGGAAATCAACTCTCAATCAAAGAATATTTTTAGCGAATTGGTAGATTTTATAGCGCAGAAGTTTGGATTAGATAAAGATAAAGTGCAAAATGCTATGCAAGAATTTAACCAACAAAAGAAGCAAAAAAAACAAAATCAGTTTCAATCAGGTTTAAAAAAGCGTTTAGATGAGTTAGTTAGTCAAGGAAAAATGACTGTTGATCAAGAAAATACCTTACTAAAAAAAGTTGCCGAATTAAAATCAAAATATTCTCCCGCCAACAGGCAAAATTTATCAATTACCCAACGTAAAAGTCGGCAAGAAAAAGAGCGGGAAGAACTTAAAGCTTGGGCAAGTGCTAATGGTATTGATTGGTCTTTAATTATGGATAAAGATTTTACTCAAATCTCAAAAAGAACTCGAAGTAAAAAATAAAGGTTGTAAAAAAAACAGGATATTGTATTATAAATATATATGAAAAACACAACTCAAAATCTTTTGCGAGCTTTTACTGGTGAAAGCATAGCCAGAAATAAATATACTCAATTTGCTAAAATGGCGCGTAAAGAAAATTTGGAATGGATTGCCCGCGTTTTTGAAGAAACAGCGGAAAATGAAAAAGCCCATGCAGAAGAACTTTACGAATTAATTGGCGAGGACGTTAAAACTACTGGCGATTTAGAGATTTCTCCTTATAAAAAAACTATTGACAACTTAAAATTGGCGGCTGAGGGAGAAAAGTATGAATGGAGCAGTATGTATCCTAATTTTGAACAGATCGCTTTAGAAGAAAATGAAGATAAAGCGGCTAAACTTTTTGGAGCAATAAAAAAAGTAGAAGAAAAACACGAAGAGCGTTATCTGATTTTAGCGAAAAAACTTGATTCTAAAACCCTTTACGACAGTGAGGCAGAATTGGAATGGAAATGTTTAAACTGCGGTAATATTCACAAAGGTAAAACTCCACCTCTTAATTGTCCTGTTTGTAAAAAAGCCTTTACTTGGTATATGCCACTAGGGCTAGTTCGTTAAACTAATAATAGTTTAGTGTTGAAAAGAAGGTTGATAATAATGGTTTTTAATAGTCAAAAAAGACCAAAGCAACGCTAATTGCGTTTGCTAACCATTTTGCCAAAAGGCAAAATATCAACCTCCTTTATGAGGAAGCTTTTTAAGAAAGGAAAAACTAGTTTATTGTTTAACGCAATTTAACTCAAGTTTGGATATTAATATTCTTTCTACTTTCGCTGATGGATGGGTAATTTCTTGACAGATTAACTTTTCTGCCTCTTGTTTTGTAGAAAACAAAGCTAACCAATCCACTTCTAGCGGCTTCTTATGCCACTTGTTGTCTGCTTGAGCTAAAGAAATATAAAATAACATTATTCCAGGATCTTCTATACTACCTTTATGAGTATGATGAGAATAAATTACCCACCATCCTCCACAAGGAGCTCGATAAAAATAATCATCACCGACTATTTTTTCCTGGAAATGACAATCTTTTTCTAGTTCTAGTGGTTGTTTATTATCATTATTCAAGCTTACTTCTTCAAGAATAACCTTGTTGTTATTTAATATTTTGTCATTGTGAGCTTGACAAGCAGTTGCAATGAATAAACTTAACATGATAAAAAATATAATCTTTTTCATTTTTCTCTCCTTAATCTCCTTTCTTTTAAGCTTCCACTTTGATAATAAAGTTATTTTATCCTCAAAGAGGAAGCTTAAAAAGAGAAAGGAATTCCTTTTCTCAAAAAGCTGTCAAAGTGCAGACAAAAATTGCTGTTTTGTCTTAAGCTTTTTACATTTAAAAGACAAAAGCAATGATTGTCGTGATAATTTAATGGCTATTTTTTTGGAGAAAGCGGTTATCTCCACTGGTTTTGCCATTTTAGTTTCCTATTTTTAAGGAAATCAAGTTTAATTATACTATAAGATTTAATAAATTGCTAGCATTAGTCAATATTTAAAATCAGAAGAATATTTAATTATTTTAATATAGGATATAAAAATTAATAAATTTACCCTTACTTTCCGCCTTTATTTTAAAAAAAATAGAGGGGAGTAATCGCTAGAGAAGTAGATATATTTTTATATGCAGTTAGTAGTTTTTAAAGCTCTTGATATAATAACTATATGATATTAATTGATAAAAAAATTACTCTAAAGGATCTAAAAAAGATGTCTTCTCGCATGTTTGGCGGGTTAGTAAAAGCGGTGGTTGATATAAAAAGAGAAAAGATGGTTATTGACGGAGCGATGCATGCTGATGAAGAAAAAATGTTATTGGATGATGGGTCAAAACAAGATGATCTTTGGGGAATAAATTTATACCCCGAATTTAAAGAAAAAGATTTTATTGAATTTGATTCAATTATTAATATTCGTCCTCGAATGGGTAATTTTTCACGTGGTATTGACAATGAAGAGGTGAGAAAAAAAATTATCGCAATTGTTAATAAATTAATTGTAAAATGAATTTTTTTCATAAAGAAATAATTGACAGATGGCACACTTATTCGATTTTTGAACAGATGGCCAATATTGGGGCTGAGGTAGGCAGAGCAATTAGCTGGAAGAAAAAAAATAATCCCAAAATGAGTACTAATGCATTTTATCGCGCTTTAGAACTAATCGATTTGACAATCGAAGATAAAAAAAATATTAATTCCTTAAAAGAAATTTTGAGATTAAGAGAGCTAATTGGAGATTATTTTCTTGGTAAAAATATCTATCATTCAGATGAAAGATTTTGGGAAAAATACTTTTATCCTTTTAACCTCGCGGCAAGAAAAGAAGTTTAATAATTTTTAATTCTAAACAATCCTCCTTGTAAATTTGATTATTTTTTATCATTTGACTTAAAAGAAAGATATAAAAATTATGATCTTTGAGTGAGTAAAGAATATAAATACATTAATTTAGCTTTGTTATACTTTTGACTCTTAAAGAGTCATTGTTAGCCGTGTAGTAGAACTTCGCTTCGTTCGTTCACGACACGGCGGTGAAGTGATCCGCCCACGAAAAGTGGACGGATCTACTTCACCGTCCAGGCTGGTGGAGGATGTTAGAACTTTTTATTTTAATTGTTTATAATTAAGCTATATCAGAAATAGACCAAAACTTTTTAAGTCGATTATTTGCCAAATTAGCTTTTACCAGACAAGTTGAAGAGCAAACAGGAAAACCAACCGAAGCAGCTCAAGAAGAAGTGTGACGACAAATTAGACAAACAAGCCCAAATCAAGGCGGTAATTTGATAACTGGTGAAGGAGTAACAAAATCAGGAAAGGAAGATTAATTTTATCTCACAATTCATTTTAATATTTTTTAAAAAACAAGGTTGTTTACACATAGGTTGAGAAACATCGGTAACATATCTATATCAAAACATATAGCTAACTATAGGATTAAGAAAAGAATTGTTGATTGATTCAATAATATATTCTTTATTATAAATTTTCCATATTGGTTTTATAAATTCTTAAATTAATATC
>CAZYRU010000003.1:0-21364 GCA_964649995.1 uncultured Gammaproteobacteria bacterium | reverse complement strand
CAAAAAACTAATATTAGAATTAATCTTGTCAAAAAGTTAAGTTTTTAATATTCTTATGAAAGAAAAGTTTAATAATTTATTGTCCCCGGAAATGTTAAAGCTAATTCCTGAAATGATTATTAGTTTTCCTATTCCCAACATACCTGAAATAAAAAAAGGAGATAACATAGGTGCTTTAATAGTCGATAACATGCATGGTTTAGGAGGAGCGCTTCCAAATGATATTTATGTTGTCGCCTCTAAAATTGTATCAAAAGCCGAAGGTCGTGTTGTTGACTTAAGAAAAATAACCCCAACAGAAGAAGCACTAAGACTATATCAAATATTGGGAAGAAAATCACCAGAAATTATTCAGTTAATACTTGACGAATCACAGAGCTATGAGGTTAAAAATGGTTGTGTGATTATTTCTAAGCATAGATTAGGTTTTTACCTTACCTCTGCTGGTGTGGATGCATTAGATCGTAATACTGCTATTTTATTGCCCGAAGATCCTGATAAGTCAGCCACAATCATTCGTGAACAAATTGAAAATTTAACCAATAAACCAGTAGCTATTGTTATATCTGACAGTGAAGGGAGACCAGACCGAAAAGGAGCGGGAGCAATTAGTATTGGTGTTTCGGGAATAAACCCATTACGAATAAATGAAGTACCATTAGAAGAAGGAGGTTTTAAAAAAACAGAAGAAACCATTCCTGATTTATTAGCAGCTCAAGCTGCACTTATTATGGGGCAAAGAGGTAAGAATATGCCGGTTGTCTGTATAAGAGGATTCAAATTCGAGTATAATCTAAAAGCAACTCTGCGTTCAATTCTCAACATATAACATAAATTCTCATTTATGAAAATAAAAAAATTATATGGAATTGAGGGAGCTAAAAAGGCAAAGGGAACAGCAATAATTATTGACATTTTTCGTGCCGCAACAGTTCAAGCATATCTTCTTGCTAAAAATGTATCATATATTATTCCTGTTTCAACCAAAGAAGAAGCGCTCGAATTAAAAAAGAAAAATCCAAGTTATATCGTCATCGGTGAAGAAAATGGATATAAAATAAAGGATTTTGACTTCGGTAACTCTCCTTTTGAAATTATTGATAAAAACTTATCTGAAAAAATAGTGGTTCATAGAAGTTCAATGGGCACACAAGGGATAATTAATGCTAAAAACGCTGACGAAATAATTGTCGGGAGTTTTGTTATTGCAAACGCTATCAAAAACTATCTTCTGAAAAAGAAACCTAACTATATATCAATAGTTTCTTTGGATGTTAAAGAAAGCGAAGATGATATTTTTGCTAATTATATTATAAATGCATTGGAAGGAAAAATTAATCCCGATATTAAAACAATAGTAAATTCTCTGAAAAATCATCCAGCATCAAGACGTTTTTTAAATCCAGAAATAAAAGAGTTTTCTAAAGAAGATTTTTATTTGTGTCTTGATTTGGATAAATTCAATTTTGTAGCGATGGCTAAAAAATATAAAAATCAATTAATAATAAAAAAACTGCTTCCTAGTTATTAAAATACCATTTTCGACGGGTCTAGATTACTTTAGCATCTAATATATGCTAATATAGGTTATCTAGACAATGAAAAACAAGTATATTGTTAAGTCTCATATTTCAGAACGTAAATTTAGAAAAATTTTAAAGTATTTTTCTCAAGATTTTGATGCGACAAAAACAAGTTCTTTAACAGGACTATCCCGTAAAACAATAAATAGATTGTATCATAAATTTAGAGTAAGAATCTATCAAATAGAAGAAAATCAATCTGATAAAATTAACGGAGAAATTGAAATTGATGAAGCTTATTTTGGTGCCAAACGAATTCGTGGAAAACGTAGACGAGGAGCTAAAGGAAAGGTTCCTGTTATTGGTCTTTTAAAAAGAAACGGTAAAGTATATACCCAAATTGTAGAAAACTGTAAAAGACATGAGCTCATGCCCGTCATTAAAGGTAAAATACTTAAAAAATCAACAATCTATACAGATGGCTGGAAAAGTTATGATGGACTTGTCCTTAACGGCTACAAACACTACCGAATCCACCATCATGAAAATGAATTTGCCAAAGGAAAAAATCAGGTTAATGGTATTGAATCATTTTGGAGTTATACTAAAAGAAGATTATTGAAATTTAACGGAATCAGAAAAAACAAATTTCTGTTACACTTAAAGGAATCACAATTCAGATGGAACAACAGACAAAATATTTATCAATTATTATTAAAAAACTTTAGAGAAAAACCTCTCTAAAGTATCCTAGACCCTTTCGACATATAAAATTTATGTTTTATAAATGTCACATTAGTAAAAAGGTCTAATTGTTTGGTAACCATTTAAATATTTAAAAATAAAATGATTGGTAAAAATAATTATTGGAGATATTTTTATCTTATACATTACATTTATATAACATTTTCAATTTACCTTAAAACTTAATCTATTATCATTTACTTGCTCTCTAAAAACATTATTACTTCTAATAAGGCTCACTCTAGCTTACTTAAAAAAATTAGTGTCCAGTGGAGGATTCTACCCTACGCCAAGGCTTCGGATGGCGAGATATCTCAAGAATTATCCTTCACCAAAACTACTGATACGGATTTGAAAAATCGTTTTTTCATAAAAACTATTCCACTACCAGTTTTTAAATATTTTTCGAATGTAACCGCTTGTTTTTCAGTTTTAAACGTACAATACCATTCCAGTTAATAATGTAAATCTGATTTAGTTGATTTCACTTTACAAGATAAATGTTCTTTAAGACAATTTTTCAAATCGTTTGTATATCCTACATAGTAACGATTTGTTTTATAGTTCCTTAAAATATATGTGTAAAACATAGGATTTAAGCTTTTATAGCATGCTATTCGTAACTTTAACGAAGGATAGTCCAGGGGGGAGGATTCGAACCTCCGCAGGGAAAACCCGCTAGATTTACAGTCTAGTGCAATTGGCCGCTCTGCCACCCCTGGTATAAAATAAAATTATATCATTTCTTACTCTAGAATTTAGAGAGATTTTTAGTTAGAATATTTACTCTATGGATATTGTTAATTTTAATAAAAAAAATATTTTATTGTCTTTTATGTCCTTAATGGTGATTTTTATTTGTCTTTATGGTGTTTATTATTTTTTAGACATTACAGCAAAAAAAGAATTTGAACGTAAAAACCAGTTAAGGAAAACTGATGAAATTATTTTGTATTGGGGAGTAACCTGTCCTCATTGTAAGAATGTAGAGGATTATTTAAAAGAGCATCCGGAGATTGAAAAAAAGATTAAAATTGTGCGCAAAGAAGTCTTTAATGATAAAAAGAATGCGGTTGATATGGAGGATAAAGCCTATTTATGTAATTTTGATACTCGACAAGGATTGGGTGTGCCTTTTTTATATTTTAAAGGGGAATGTGTTGAAGGGGATAAATCAATTAATTCTTTTTTAACCGAAAAAACAAAAGACTAGATTTTTTAACCCATAATCTGCTATAGTGAAATAAGTTCTATGAGCTTAACCGAAGTTTCTTATTATTTCCGTAAATATTCCCCTTTTGTTATAGCAGGATTTTTAGTTTTATTAATCTTTTTTTATAGTTTAAAACTAATGTTTATTTATTTAGGAAGCTTAAGTAAACAGGAAGAGATTGTTTTAAAAGAGATAGAGGGGATTGAGGGATTTCAATTGGAGAAACCAAAATTTGCCAGCACTTTAGTAGCCAGTAGTGAAGGTATTAATTTTACTCTTGATAATCCGGAAGGGAGTCCAATAGAAGCTTCTAAAGCAGCAGTAGTTTATTATGTTCCTCCTACTAGTGGTAAAATTATGAATAAAACTAAGGCAGAGAGTATGGCGGCTTTTTCTCGATTTGGCTTTGATAAAACAATGGAAAAAAGAATTGATAAACAAAACAATAAATATATTTTTTCAGATTCACTGCGAAAATTAGAAATTGATCTCACTAATTTTAATTTTACTTATAAATATGAGATGAAAAAAGATCCTGAATTATTAACTAAAGTAAGGATGATACCGGAAAGTGATATTAAGAATAAAGCTATTGAATTTTTAAAAAGTATGGGTAAATATGCCGAAGAGTTAGCGCAGGGTAAAATTAATGTTATTTATATTAATTATGATCAATCCACTGATACCTCAACTATTGTTAAACGACCACAAGAGGCTAATTTAGTCGAGGTAGATTTTTTTCGTGCCGATTTTGGCGATACGTCGGTAGCGACTCCAACTTTTTTTAATAGTCAAAATTATGTTATGTTTATTCCTGAGGAAATTGATTATAAGTTGGTAGGCGCGCAAGTGATCTTTTTTGAAAAATCAAATGATCTTACTGGTATTTATGCTTTAAAAACAGGTGAAGAAGCTTGGCAAGATTTAGTAGCCGGTAATGGTTATGTAGTTTATAATGAGGGAAATAAAAAAAAGGTAATTATTAGAAAGATGGAATTAAGATATTATGATCCTGATGTTTATCAACAAACAATTCAGCCGATATTTGTGTTTTTAGGGGATAATTTTGCTGCTTATGTACCGGCTTTAAGCGAAACTTATTACCAAACCCAATAAGATATAGATTAATCTTCTGGAGAATAATAAATAATATTGGAATTTAGCCAGTTAACTAAATTTTTGGTATCTTCAAAACGATCAAGACTCTTAAGGACTGTGATAATATACTCATCATTACTGTGGCGGTAATAACTAACTAAATTATCTCCGGCGTTTTTGGTATGACCTGTTTTTAAACCACCAATTCCATTAATTTCTCCTAGTAGTTTATTGACATTAGTTAGTTGGTGAAAATGTTGGTAATCGATATCAGAGATGGTAATTTCTTTAATCGAAACAATTTTTTTTAAATATTGATTATTAAGTAGTGCTCTTGCTGCTAAGGTTAAATCATAGGGAGTAGTATATTGATTTTGATCATCAAGGCCAGCCGGATTGGTAAAGTGGGAGTTAAACATTTTTAAATCTTGCGCTTTCTGATTCATTAGTTTTATAAATTTATCATATCCATAAAAATCAGCAATAGCATAAGCAGCATCATTACCGGAATGAATTAGTAGGCCATAAAGAAGATTCTCAAAACTAATGCGTTCACCTTCTACTAGACCCATTACCTGACCTTCATTAACTACCTTATTAATTAACACAATTTCTTCTGGTTGGTAAAGATCAACCGCAGTTAAGGCGGTAATTATTTTTGCTGTTGAGGCGGGAAAAAATTTTTGGTGAGGATTATGTTCAAACAAAGGGGTAAAGGTTGATAATTCTACTACATAAACTCCTTCTGCAGTAAGGTAAGGCTGTACAACAGGAGATTTAATAAGTGGTATTTTACCAATGGGTTTAAGATCTATTTTTTTTGCAGATGTACGAAATAGGTCGTGATTAAAAGCAAATACTTGAAAATAATCAGCATTACCTGGATAAAAAAGTAATAGAAAAGTAAAAAAGATAAATAAAAATAAATGCCGTTTTTTCATAGCTGTGATTCGACTGCTTTTTTTAAGCGGATATCTACTCTTTCCATATCGCGAGGGAAAAGTGATGCTTCGCGAATATTACTTAATCCCAAAATGTTCATTGTAATCCTCTCAAGACCAATACAAAATCCTCCCTCCGGTGGCATACCGTATTTAAAAGCTTGTAAATAAGGAATCTGAAAATTATCAGGATTACAATTCCATTTTTTAATGTTTTCAATTAGGGTGTTGTAGTCGTTAATTCTTTGTCCGCCCGTGATCCATTCTTGTCCTCGTCCGATTAAATCAAAACTTAAGGTTTCTTCCGGATTATCAGGATCAGGATAAGTATACATTGGTCTTTTTTTAGTAGGATAATGAGTAATAAAAATTAGCTCACTATTAAATTTCTCTTGTGCATAACGCCACATCTCTTTTTCTCCTTCCGGATCCAAATCAGGTTCCTGACGAATATCGCGACCGGTACGTTCATAAATTATTTGTAACGCCTCTTTTAATTTGATTCGGGGAATAGGGGTACTGATTTTTGGTACGTTGACATTGTACATTTTTAGAATATCGGCATGTTTATCATTCACGGTCTGAATGATTCGTTTTAGTACTAATTCGGCTATCTCCATAATTTCTATCCAGCTGTCGATAAAACCCATTTCGGCATCAAGACCAACATATTCTGTTAGATGTCTTATAGTGACAGAAGGTTCGGCACGGTAAGCATGGGAAACAGTAAACACTTTTTCAAAGACTGCTACCATAATCTGTTTATAAAATTGCGGGCTTTGAGCTAGATAAATAGTTGAATCAAAATATTTTACGGGGAAAACTTCGGCACCGCCTTCGGTAGCGGTGGCAACCAGAGTGGGTGCTTGAAATTCTACAAACCCTAATTCTTTCATTATTTGTCGGAAGGTTTGAGTAATGGTTTCCTGGACCTGAAAGATTGCTCTAATTTTTGGATGTCTTAGGGTAAGCGATCGGTAATCCAAAAGAGTAGGAAGAGTTAGGTTAATACTGTCTTTGCCAATATCAAATGGTAAATCTTTAGCTTTAGCAATTAGATTAAATTCCTTAGCTTCCATTTCAATATTGCCAGTTAATAGTTTAGGATTAATTAATTTTTCCGGCCGTTGTTTGACCAACCCTTTAATCGCAACAATATCTTCGCTGTTTAAATCCTTAAATTTTTCATCACCTATTACTTGAACAATCCCTGATCGATCGCGGATATCCAAAAAAACAATTTTTTTGTGATCGCGTTTCCGTTGTACCCAACCTTTGATTATTACTTCTTGGCCTATTTTATTAATTAGATCAGATATAAATAAATTTTTCATTAACTTAAATTATATTTAAAAATTAAGCATGATACAAATGAATTTATAAGCTAATTGCTTTCTATTAGTTTAGAATATCTAGATTAGATGGTTTAATAATAAAGTTACTTTTTCTCTTCCTTGCCATTGACTAACTCCAATTTTATAAACTGTTTTGACAGAAGAGTTTTTAGCTAGGCGTGAAAAAAGATCGGCTTGATAAAAAAAAAGCATTTCAACAGTAGTGTTTTCTTGTTGAGCAAAAATTTTAAGATGCTCGTTTTTTTTACCAAAAATTTTTGCGTCAATTAGTTTGCCTTCAGAATAAAAGGTTGGTTCGGGATTGCCTATACCAAACGGTTTGAGCTGGGTTAAAGCCTGAGCTAAACGCAAACTTACTTGAGGAAAATTAATCTTTACATCGGCTCGAATGGTTTTGATTAAATCCTGTTCTTGAAGAAGGTGATCGGCATTTTGCCGCGCGTGTTTAATTAAATTAACTACTTGATGTTTATCTATGCTAAAACCGGCCGCTTGTTGATGTCCACCAACATCAATTAAATGTCGCTTAAATTTAAGAAGAAAATTAGTGATGTGAAAATTACTAATTGATCGGGCTGAACCTTTATAAATACCGTCGGATTTGGTTATTATGATTGTCGGTCGATAATATCTTTCCGCTATTTTTGCCGCGATAAGACCGATAATTCCTTCATGCCACCGATCAGATTGGAGAATAATAATTTTGGGAGGTTGATTATTAACTAAATGATTATTAATTTCCTGTTCTGCTTCTTTTAAACACTCTTCTACTAACTGTTGTCTTTCTTGGTTTTTGCCGCTTACTTTTTTAGCTAATGTGCGGGCTTTTTGTTCATCTTTAGTGCAGATAAGCCGTAGAGCATCAAGAGCATGTTCTAATCGGCCTAACGCATTAAGGCGCGGGGCAATAATAAAGCCGATCTCATAAGGAGTAATTTGTTTATTGTTAATTCCTGCTTCCTCTAAAATTTTTTTAATGCCTAGACGTTTTATTTGGCTAAAACTTTCTAAACCATATTTAACAATACTTCTAGCGGGGCCGATTAATGGCACTAAATCGGCTATTATCCCAATAGTAGCAAGACTAAGATAATCAGAATCAAAATAGGTTTTAAGCTGAGAGTGATCACTTTGAAAATAATCAAAAATTGCTTTAGCAAAAAAATAAGCTATGCCCGCACCTGAAAGGATAGGTAGATGAAAGATTGCTTGCGCTTGAGGAATTTTTTCTGGTTTAAGATGATGATCGGTAACAATGACTTTAATTCCTAATTTTTGCGCATAATCTATTTTTTCCCAAGCGCTAATACCATGATCAACGCTAATAATAAGAGCGGGATTATAAGTTTGTTTAAGATAATCAATCGTCTTTTTGCAGAAGCCATAACCTTCTTTTTGCCGATGAGGCACATAAGGAAGAGTATTAAAACCAAGCAGATAAAGAGTTTCCCAAACAATGGCGCCGCCAGTGATACCATCTGCGTCATAGTCAGTATAAACAATAATCATTTGATGATTTTTTTTAATCTGCTCCAATAATTTTAAGGTAATATTTAATTCTTTTTTAAAGCCAAATTCATCTAAGGAGATTTGACGCGGATGAGTAGGTTGAAGAAATTCTTGTGATTTTTTTATCCCTCTTAGCTTAATAAATAGATTAATTATTCGTGCTTTGTTTGAGAGGTCATCATCAGTAATGACTGTTTGATATTTAATCTGCATAAATTTTATTCTAACAATTTATTTTCCGTTGCAGGTTGAGAGAGAAGATGAGTAGAGGTAATTTTTTGTCCCAACTGAGTCAAGTGCTTATTGACTTGAGCGACTTGATTGTAGGCATTGGTAAGATGTTTATTAAGAACCGTTAAAGAGGCGTCGGTTTTTTCGTAGTCTTTTTTGATTGATCTTAGAATCTCCAAAATTTCTTTCGCTTGAGTTTGAATTTTTTGCCCTTCAAAAGACATCAGAATTGCCCGCATATAAGCATAAAAACTCATAGGTGAAACCGGTAATACTCTTTTTTCTCCCGCCAAATCAAATAATGCCTGATCATTGATCATTTCATAATAAACCGCTTCTGATGGGATATACATTAAGGCATAGTCAACTGTATTTTCCGCCGGTAAGATATATTTGACTGCAATATCCTGCAGATGTTTTTTTACATCTTTATTAAACTCTTTGAAATTTTTTTTGCGAAAATTTTCTAAAGGAAATTTGGCATCAATCGGAATAAGTCCTTGTGCAGTTTTAATTACCGCATCAACTTTTTCACCACTTTTAAAGGTGTATTGAAACTCATAGCTTGATTGTGGAAAATACTGAATTAATAAATCTTTTAAGATCTGCTCACCAATATTGCCACGTAGTTTGGGAGATTGCAAGAATTCTTGTAGTTGTTGCATTGATCGGCCAATTTCTGCAAATTCTCCTATAGTTTTTTGCACCTGGCCAATGACAAGAGCGGCTTTATCAAGACGTTCATTAAACATCTTCATATTACTATTAAGTTTGGTATCGGTGTTAATATTAGCTTGCTCAAGCCGTTGTCCCACTTCCTGTAGCCAGGCAACAATTTCTTTGGCAGGGGTAGTTTTTTGTTCAAGTTCACTAAACCATTGCCGAAGCAAAATAATCAATAGGAGAAAGCCAACAATAATTAAGATAATAATTAAAGCAGTATTCACACTATCATTAATTATAGCAGTTAAATCAGATCGTCGCTATTGAAGATTTTTGGTTTAAGCCAATCATTGTCTGCAGTGGTGGTTTTAACCTCGGTTTTGATTGTAGGAGGATTAATTAAGTGAGCAGGGTCTTTTTTGTAATATTGTTTTTTAATTGCCCCTACTCTTAGGAGTTTAGCTACAGCTTCAAAGGTGTCAGCATTAGTAGAGTAAGAAGTAAAATTGTTGGTGGCAGCAGCAATACCATAGTAGAGGTTAGAAGCAATATCTTTATCTATTGGTAGATTAGTTTCGGTCAAAAGTTGAAAAATCATCTGCGATAAAGAACTAGTACTTTTATCAACATAATTAATTGAACCAAAATTATTATTAGTTAAATGACGGTCAATATTAATTAATTCTTTTCCTTGAAATTGATTTTTATTTTCGCTATAAACTTGACCTAAGCTATTTAAGGTAGGACAATCAAGAACAATGATGAAATTAATTAATCCTCCAATATAAGAGAATTTAACCTGTTGCGGATCAAGTTTAGGAGAATTAGGGCGAGGAGTAATGATCAAATTAAAACTTTGATCTTGAATATTATAATCAACTTTATCAATTGCTCCATCAATATAAGGAAAAGAGATTACTAAATTATCACCGCTAATAGTCAGGTCACTTTGGATTTTATCTATTCCTATAAGATCATATTTTAATTTAGGATTGTCACAAACAAGGCTAATGTTTTTTAATCCACTATTGAGACTAAGATACAATGCCGTAGCAGCCGCAGCAGCATCTAAAGAAGGATTAGGCGGAAGTAAAATTACCCCAGCTTGATTTTTACCAATAACCTCAGCTATGCGCGGAATAATTTCTTGATTCATAATATTATAGGATAGATTTTACCACATCACCTATGCGGATGTCAAGGGGAGGAGAGAAAATCATTCCTGCTTCTTGATCTTTTTTGACCTCATTGACAGTTTTAGCCCTGATTTTTAAAGAAACCAGTTTTGTTTTGCCAATTAAAACATTATCTCGATAAACTTCTAAATTATCCGTCAGATTGATTTTGCCTTTAATAATTTTTACGCCAAATACTTTTTCACCTTCTATGGTAAAAACCGCTAGGATTTTCGCTTCGCCTTTTAGATTTTTTTCTTGTTTTTCTTTTTCCTGTAGAAGTAGAGTCACTTCTTGTAGCTCTTCCAAAAGTTCATAAATTATAGGATAGGTTTTAACAATTACTTTTTCTTGTTTAGCGAGCTCTTTAACTTTATTATCTACATTTACATTAAAACCCACTACAATTGCCTGCGTATTTTTGGCTAAAAATATATCTGAGCGATAAATACCGCCTATAGCTTTAAGAATCAAATTAAGATTGGTTATTTTTTTAAGTACGCTATCAATTGCCTCTAAACTGCCTTGAGTATCGCATTTTAAAATGAGATTTAATTTTTTTTCTTCATTTTGAGATTGAAGCAAACGATTCAAATCAAACTGGGGTAATGATGCAGGTGAGGAAGATTCTGTTGTAACTGGGGGAGGATTGTTAGGGGCAAAAGAGGAGAGAATACTGCCTACCTCAGGCAACTCACTACATCCTAAGATTTCACAAGGAGTGGAAGGAAAAACTGCTTTCACAGTCTGACCTAAATCATTAATTAGAGAGCGAATTTTAATTTTTTGATTGCCAATATAGACAGTATCTTGTACTCTTAAACAACCATCTTTTATAATAGCACTAACAACAATTCCTCGTTTATCTTTTTTAGTTTCAATAATTATGGCTTGAGGAGGATTAGTTACTTTATACTCTAAATTAAGGTCTTCAGCTATTAATAAAATACTTTCCAATAATTCATTTACTCCTTTACCGGTTTTAGCTGAAATATTAACTACTGGTATTTTTCCTCCTTTATCTTCGACTATTACTTCGTGTTTAAGCAGATCATTTTTTACTTTTTCAGGATTAGCTTGAGGAAGATCTATTTTATTAATCACAACCATAAAAGGAATGTTGGCTGATTTAATATGAAAAATAGACTCGATTGTTTGAGGCATTAAAGAGTCTTTAGCATCAATTAGCAACAAGGCTATATCAGCGACATTAGCTCCTCGGGAACGGAGTTTTGTAAAGGCTTCATGTCCTGGAGTGTCAATAAAGGTAATCTTGTTATTTTTATAGCCTTTAAATTCTGCACTGATTTCATAAGCGCCGATTTTTTGTGTAATACCTCCATGTTCTTTGGCAGTAAGGCGACTTTGTCGTAGATAATCGAGCAAAGTAGTTTTTCCATGATCAACATGGCCTAAAATAGCTACTACCGGTGAGCGATACGTTTTTTGATTCATATTATTATTGATTAAGTCTAATTTGAATTATTTATCCAAGGCAGTAATTGGTTGATCATCAGTTTTTTTATTCTTTTGAGAAGAGGGAATTGGTTCTTTTGCCGTTTTCTTTTGTAGAATATCGATAGTATAGCCGGTTAAACGGGAGGCCAGATTAACATTAATACCATTTTTTCCAATAGCTAGAGGTGCTTGTTGTTCATCTACTGTCACCTGAGCATACTTTTTGTCTTTATCAATATTAACCTCAATGATTTTGGCTGGAGATAAGGCGGTAATTAAAAATAATTTATCATCTTTATTCCATTGAATAATATCAATCTTTTCTAATCCTCCCAGCTCATCGGTAACTGTTTGTACCCTTACTCCTTTTTGACCGACACACGCTCCTACCGGATCAACTCCACTTTGACTACTAAAAACAGCGATTTTTGCCCTTTCTCCTGGTTCACGAACCGTTTTTTTTATCTCAACGGTTTGATTAGCAATTTCTGGGACTTCTCTTTTAAATAATTCCTCAATTAAACGAGGATCACTACGGGAAACAATAATGCGTGGGTTGCCATATTTATCATTAGTTATATCTTTAAGATAGACTACTAAAGAGTTATTTATTTGATATTTTTCATTACGGATTTGTTCCTCTTTTGGTAGATAAGCTTCAGCTTTACCAATGTCCAAGATAGCATTATAGCCGTCATAACGAATAATTCTCCCTTTAATTAAAGAACCTATTTGATTTTTATAATGACTCGCCACTGTTTTCTTTTCTACCTCTCTAATCTTTTGCATGATGACTTGTTTAGCCGTTTGAGCGGCGATACGGCCAAATCCTGGTGGCGTAATATCTTGATTATCTTTTAGGATTTTTGTTTCTCCTGTTTCTCGGCTGACTTTAGCAGTAATTTCTTCTTTGTTGTCGCCATACTCTTTTTTGTAAGCAGCAATTACCGCTGCTTCAATGGAAGCAATGACATCTTCCGGGGAGATTCCCCTTTCGTTGGCTACCTGATTTAACGCTAGAGCAAATTCTGATTTGACAATAGTCATAATAAGTTATTTTAACATAACTTAAATCAATTAACAATAAATTGTATAGGTTTTTCAGCTTTTGTCATCCTTGACTTGATCGAAGAGTCATAACATCTTTCTGGATTTCTGCTTAAAGTGAGAATGACAGATGAAGATGGGAAGAATAATAAAAAAAGTAAAGGATAAGAGAAGATAAGTAAAAATCTATGATTTTGTAAATAAGACGTGATTAAAATCTAAGATCATTACTACTAATTTTTATTTTTTTCCTCTTTAGCGGGTTCGTTTGGGGTAAGGTTAGGTGTGGTTGGTGTCTCTTCGGCTTTAGCGCTAATTACCTCCGGTGTTGTAGCAGTAGTTGTTTCAGCTACAGTACTTTCTTGTTTATGAGCAATAACAGAAACGATTACTTTTTCCGGCTCTTCTTTAATTTCATAGTGAGAAGATTGTTTAAGATCTTTGACCTTGATTTCCTGAGGAATGTCGGTTAAGACGGAAATATCGATTTCAATTGCCGGCGGAATATCTTGAGGAAGGGCGTGAACATTAAGAGTTTCTGCCAATGTCAATAAAACACCACCTTTTTTGCTAACAGCGGGTGATTGATTAATCAACTTAACTGGAACAGCTGTGTCTACTGTCTTTTTAAGATCAACTTTTCTAAAATCAATATGCAAAATTTGATTGGAAACAGGATGAAATTGAAGATGCTTGATTAAAACAGGAATTTCTTCGGCGGCTAATTTTAAATAAATAATACCGGTTTCTTTGGCGATTTTATAAACATTATAAAAATCTTTAAATGCTACTGTGATTGCTTGAGATTTAAAATCAGGTCCAAAAATATTACCTGGAATTAAACCTTTTTGTCTTAAACGGCCTAGTTTTTTACCAAAGACATCTCGTTTACCAACTTCAAGAGTAAGTTTGGTAGTAGTTTTAGGTTGCATATTATTCTTTAATAAGTTCACTAATAAATATTTTATCGGCGACTAAATTTGTATTATAGACAATTTGATTATCTTTTACAAGGGGAGAAAAGTTTTGGTTAATAATATAAAAATTCTTCGCTAAATTAAAGCTTAAACCAAAATCATTATTATTAGAACCGATTTGTTTTTGTACTATCAACTGATAAATGCCTTTGCCCTTAGTAAAAGTCTGGGTTAATTCATATTCGAGCCGGAGATCAACAGTTTGTTGGGGTTTAACTTCTACGGGAAAGCCGATAATTTTAAAATCAAGATTTTTTTCATCATATTCTTCCACTAACACATCATTTTTAGTAATTCTTTTCAAGAGAGAGTTTTGTGGTAGATAGACCTGAAAGTAATTAAAATAACTGCCGCCGGGAAAAACATCAGCTTGAGATTCATTTTTAAATTGCAGATCAAGAATATGATTGATTTTTCCTTCTTGATTAATGGTTGTTTTTAAATTAATACTACGATAAATATAATAATTAGCTTTATTGACTCCTAAATTTGCATCAATTGGAAATAAAAAATCGACGATGCAGTTGTTGGTTTGGACTATACATTGAGGTTTTATCAATCGCCCTGACCAATAGAGTGAATCAATCATTTCCTGTAAGGCAGATTCATCAAAATAAATTACTAATTGTTTTTCATCTAGCGATTTTTTACTCTGCATGAGTAGTTTTTTAAGCGAAACCTGTTCGAGATTAAGTAACAATTGACGGCTAAGCGCTCCTAAAAAACTTTTTTTCTGTAGTGAACCGGGGAAGAAGTTGCTTTCAGCATAGGTTTGAGCTTTGAGATAAAAGTTACGGGAATTAACTTTTTCTTGAAAGGTGGGTAGATATACCTCTCCAAATGCTTCCAAGATATTTTCAATTGCATTAGTAGTTAAAAGGAAGGCACCGGAAAAGTTGGTAAGATTCATCTCTTTTTCTAAAAAGAACTTAGCTTGAGCATAATTTTCTAAAAAATCGGGTGAGAAAGCTGAGTCACGCAAAAACCAATGCGGTTGTTTTAAATATTGGGCAATTGCACGAGGTGGTTCAATATGCGCAGTTAACTGGCCATCAGCATCATAAACATCATAGATTTGTAAATCCTGTAAAGTCAAGTTTTTAAAAATAACTATCCCAAAAGAACCAATAAATCCGCCGCCCGGTCGTAGTTCGCGATTATTAGCAAACAGCAGGAGATATTTTTTAGTGGTATTTTTAGCAAAAATATTATTTAAATAGGGTAAAAATTGAGCAGTTTGTTTGAGGTAAATATTGATTTGTTTAATCTGCGTTTTCGCAGAGTTAGAAAAAGGTAAGAAGGAAGGAATTTTTTGCGTCAGAGTTTCCAAATCAAGTCTAACCGTTTGGAGATTTTTGTCAATAGCAGTAATTAATTGTTCCATTTCTTTTTGCTCCAAATCATTTTTATTTTTTTTTAGAAGTAAATTAAAGAATAAAACTCCTTCTTGATGCAAGGTAATAGTTTTTTGCATAATTCTAATCGCTTGTTGATCAAGATCAAGAATATTATCAGGGATAATGGCGGCAGAAAAAAACAGATAATTGGGGCGGACAAAGGAATAAAGTTTCTGCGCCCAAAAAAGTTGTTGTTGAGCGCTTATTAGCCGTTTATTAGTTGTGGAAAAATCTTCTGCCTTTAAAGCTTTAATTGCCCAATAACAATGATAATTGGCATACAGGAGCGGGGGTAAAAAAGCAAGATTAGTAACAATCATTATTATTAAAATAATTAACAGCCAATAGCGTTTGGGAGTTTGTAAAAGATTAAAGCGGTAATGTTTTTTTAGGGAAAGAGTTGATTTAAGATTAAGAGTTTCCAGAGTAAGAAATCTTTCTTTTGATTGAGAAAAGACAAACCATAAAATCTTATCTAGATGTTCCTTATAAATAGCGTTGCCGGTAAGATTAATAATCTTGACATTATTTTTGCTTAGGAGGGAGAGTTTTTTTGCTTGTTTAGGTTGTTTAATAAAAATAAAAACTAGCCGTTGATCATTTTTATAAGGGATTGTCTCCCTATTAGATTCATTAATAAAAAAGCAATAATCAAAATGGCTAAATTGCTTTGGCATCAGAGAAGAAAAATAAATTTCTGCCTCATATTTTTTTAATTCTGCCTTAAGTAGAGTAAGAAAAGCTAAGTTTTTTTTGGTTACAATTAATACCTTTGGTTTTTTATTGATTGTTTCGGTAATAAACTCCATAGTGTGATTTATATAGTATAATAGTTTTAACTTAAAATTATGCATAATAAAAAAATAGTTGCTTTCTCTCAGTGGACGCGTAATTTGTTACCAATAGATAAAAAAATTGTTTTAGTAGGAGGTTGTTTTGATATTTTTCATTATGGACATCTGATTTTTTTACAAAAAGCAAAAACAGAAGGAGATTATTTAATCGTAGCATTGGAATCTGATTTTTTTATTAGAAAGAAAGGTAAAGCTTTATTTCATATTCAAAAACAGCGAGCGGAAATATTGGCTAGTTTAATCTTAGTAGATTTAGTGTTGCTTTTACCCTATTGGCAAGAAGATAAAAACTATTTTTCTTTAGTAAAAGCTGTGTCTCCTCAGGTAATTGCAGTTTCTGCTCACGATCCAAAATATAAAATTAAAAAACAACAAGCTGATTTAATTGGAGCGAAGATTAAAATTGTTACCCCATTGCTGGATAATTTTTCCAGTAGTATTATCAAAGATAAATATGAATCTTTTTCTTGCCATTGAGCCACCTGAAGAGATTAAACAGCAGGTTTTTTTTCAATTAAAAGATTTGAGGGAGGAGTATAAAAGTTTTAACTGGATTGAACAACAAAATTACCATATTACTCTACATTATTTTGGGGCAGTAGTTAATCGTCAAGCACTGATTCAAAAGATTAATAAGCTGATTTATGATCAAAAAAAGCTTTATTTATTTTCCCGCGGTTTAGATTTTTTTATGCGTCATAGAATTAGTATTTATCTTAGTTTTTACCGTAATAAGCAACTGGAGAAAATGGCGGATACTATAAACTATGGTTTTAATGATCGTGATATTACTGGTTTTAGTTTTATTCCTCATTTGAGTATTGGTAATTGTCGGATACCCGCAAAACAACAATATTTACTCTTAAAGAAAAAAATTGCCAATTTTAAATTGACAGTTGAGTTTGCAGTAGAAAACATTTATCTTTATGCAAGTATTATAAAAGGATCTGTAATTACTTATCAAAAACTGGAGCAATTTTCTCTTCTATAATAGTTTATAAAAAACCATCCCGTTCTCACGGAAATGGTTTTTTATTAGTTAATTTGACAATTACTTAAGCCGCACCAATTTTATACATTCCAGTACCACAGTCGGGGCATTTAGCTTTTAAAGCGGGTTTACCATTTTTCATGGTCACTTTTTCTGGATTAGCCACTTCTTTTTTAGCTCTGCATTTAACACAATACATAGTAGCCATAATTATTTTCACCTCCTTTCATCTTAAATTCTATTTGAATTTAAAATATTGATTAATACTAACAAAATACAAACAAATTTCAAGGCCAATAATTAAAATAGTTAATAATAAACTTTTGCGAAAGTCTTGTTTAAAATAAGCAAGTAAATTGTTAGATGCTAAACTAGAGGAAGAAGAGGGAGGAGGGCTGGATCTAATTGGTGTTTTCTTAATCGGTAAGGAAGAGAGAGGGGAAAATTGTGGAGAGGAATTTTTTAGTTTTAATAGTTTAATTTTTTTACGATAATCAGCAATAATTTTTTCTTTTTTAGTTTTTTTTGGCATATCAAATTGTAATCATATTGACAGTCTTTTGTAAAGAGGTTAAAATGTTTTTTAATGGTTAGCACAGTAATTTTGGCAATCTTTTTTTTATGGTTGATAATTGTTTCTTGGCAGCTTTATCGGACTAAAAGACATTATTCTTTATTAGTTAAAAGAACCCAAAAAAAACAGCTTGATGAAATTCTAGAAAAGATTCTTCAAGATAATGAACAAGCCGTTGGTGAAATTAAGCAAATAGTTCATGATTTAAGAGCTGTTTCTGGAAAATTAAAGCTATCTATTCAAAAGATTGGTTTACTAAGATTTAATCCCTTTGAGCGGGAAGGTTTAGGTCAAAGTTTTGTTTTGGCATTAATGGATGATACTAAAAGCGGCGTAGTGATTAATTTTATTCAGACAAGAGATGGTTTGCGTGTTTATCCAAAAAAAGTTAAAGCAGGAAAAGGAATAGAGTATGATTTAACTGATGAAGAAAAAAAAGCAATTGAAAAAAGTATGGCTGTAGCTTACTAAAATTATTATTAGTTTTTCTTAAATATATTTTTTATGAATAAGAAAGCGGCTTATTTAATTTTATTTTTAGTTTTAATTGGATCGAGTTATTTAAGTTTTCGTTATTTTAGTTTGGATTCATCTCCGCTATCTTTAGGGTCGTCTTCTTCTTATAAAGTACCGGTGTCTAGTTCTAATGAAACAACGGTTAATCCTAATGAGCCAAAAACAGAGGAGTGTCCTTTAAATGGAGAGATGTTAACTAAAAGTCAAAAACAACAATGGGAAACAAGACGTCCTTTGGGAGTAATGATTGAAAATCATAAAGAAGCTCGACCGCAATCAGGCTTATCGGCAGCAGATATTGTTTATGAAGCAGTGGCAGAAGGCGGAATTACTCGCTTTTTAGCAGTATATTATTGCAAAAATGCTTCCTTTATTGGACCGATAAGATCGGCCAGAATTTATTTTATTAGATTACTTCAAGAGTACGGTAAGAATCCTCTTTATGCGCATGTTGGAGGAGCTAATACGCCTGGTCCGGCTGATGCGTTGGGTGAAATTGTTGATTTGGGATGGAGTAGTTATAATGATTTAAATCAATTTGCTGTTCCTTTTCCTTATTATTGGCGGGATCCGGAAAGATTGCCTAATCGTGCTACTGAACATACAGTTTATTCCTCAACCAGTAAACTTTGGGAATATGCTGCTAAAAATCGACAGTTAACCAACGTAGACGAAGATGGTAAGCAGTGGGATGTAAATTTTGTCAAATGGCAGTTTAAAAATGATGCTTCAGTTGCTGATCGTGGTAATAAAACCAAGGTAAGTTTTGGTTTTTGGTCGAACACTTCTTTAGCTAATGATTTTAGTGTTGATTGGGTTTATAATGCTGCTACTAATAGCTATCAAAGAAATAATGGTGGAGAACCACATTTGGATAAAAATACCGGTAGATCGTTGGAAGCGAAAAATATAGTGGTGATTTTTGCTCAAGAATCACCGGCTAATGATGGCTATGAAGGTGGACATTTACTTTATAAAGTAGTAGGGAATGGAGAAGGTTTATTATTTCAAGATGGTAAAACGGAAGAAATTAATTGGTCAAAGCCAACAGAGGAAGCTAGAATGACTTTTACTGATCTTAAGGGTAAGAAAATTGCTTTTAATCGAGGACAGATTTTTATTGAGATTCTACCTTTGGGCAACAAAGTAGTATATTAATTATTTATTTATGTTAGAACATATTATTCCTTCCAAAGCTAGAAGGAAGATTTTAGAATTATTTTTTCATCATCCTTTAGAGAATTATTATTTACGTCATGTGGTTAGGGAAGTTAATGAGGAGGTAAATGCAGTCAAGCGCGAGTTAGATATTCTTTCTGAAGAAAAAGTTTTAAATAAAGAAAAACGCTTAAATAAGGTTTTTTATACCTTAAATAAAAACTATTATTTTTATGATGAATTTTTAAGAATCTTCACTAAAACAGATAGTTTGGCTTTAGCTTTAAAAAAACAATTATCAAAGATTGGTAAGGTAAAATTTATAGTGTTGTCAATAAAATACAGTAAAAGACAAATAATTAAAGAAGGAGAGATCTATTTGTTAGTAATTGGAATAATTGTTATTCCGGAAATTGCTGCTATTATAGCGGAGGAAGAAAAAAACTTTGGGCGAGAAATTAATTATACCGTAATGACCGAAGATGAATTTATGTTTCGTAAAAAAAATAATGATCCTTTTATTTGGCGCTTTTTAAAACAGCCGAAAATTATGTTAGTTGGTAGCGAAGAAGAACTGTTAAAATGAAACAATTCAAATATCTATTTTTAATCGGGTCCTTTTTATTACTGATATTAATGGTTTTACCCGAAAATTATCCTGTTCAATTAGCTATCGGTCCTCGTAAAATCAAGTTTACTATTAATCCTTTAAGTATAGATACAGAAATTTTTGGTTTAAGAATAAAAAAAGATTTTCGTACTCAATTTGGTTTGGATTTAAAAGGTGGTAGTCATTTAGTGTTTGAGGCCGATACTACGAAGACTAAACCAGAAGATTTAACAGATGCCCTTAATTCTGCCCGCGATATTATCGAGAAGCGAGTGAATTATTTTGGAGTTTCCGAACCGGTAATTTATACTGTAAAAAGCGGAAAAAAATACCGAATCATTGTTGATTTACCGGGGATTACTAAGGTGGAGGAAGCAGTTAAGCTTATTGGTCAAACCGCCCAATTAAATTTTACTGAAGAATCAAGCGAAGAAGCAAAAATAGCTACCCCCTCCTCAGTTTATAGTCGTTTAACCAAGATGACCGGTTTAACCGGCAAACATGTTAAAAAAGCTACAGTAAGCTTTGATTCGCAAACCGGCAAGCCTCAGGTGGCTTTACAATTTACTCAAGAGGGAGCAGATTTGTTTGCTAAAATAACACAAAGAAATCTTCATAAGCCAGTAGGTATCATAATTGATAACTTTATGTTGTCAGCTCCGGTAGTGGAACAGGTGATTACCGATGGCAATGCGGTTATTAATGGTAACTTTACGGTTGATGAGGCAAAAAAATTAGCTACCTCAATTAACTCCGGTGCTTTACCTTTGTCGATAAAATTAGTGGAACAGAGGAATATTGGTCCATCTTTGGGCAAAATAGAGGTAGAAAAAAGTGTTTATGCAGGTTTGATTGGTCTTGTAATCGTATTTTTATTTATGATTGGTTACTATGGTAGATTAGGGATAATTGCTTGTTTAGCGTTAATCATTTATGGAATGATTTCATTAGCAATTTTTAGGTTAATTCCAGTTGTTCTAACTTTGCCTGGAGTCGCGGGATTTATTTTGTCAATTGGTATGGCGGTAGATTCTAATATCTTAATTTTTGAGAGGATAAAGGAAGAAATTAGAAAAGGAAAAGATTTTGCAATAGCTAAAAAGATAGGTTTTGGGCGGGCGATTGATGCGATTAAAGATGCTAATATTACCACTTTGTTAATTGCCTTTATTCTTTTTAATCCGGCCAATTGGGAATTTTTGCCTCAGTTTGGTATGGTGCGTGGTTTTGCTTTAACCCTAGGAATAGGGGTTATTACGAGTTTATTTACCGGTATTTTTATTACTAGAAAATTAATTGATATTTTTTATCAACATAAAAATTTAAGGAG
>CAZYRU010000002.1:0-21849 GCA_964649995.1 uncultured Gammaproteobacteria bacterium | reverse complement strand
TTTATTTGTTGAGGTAATTTATAATATACTTCAGCGTCTTTACAATAAAAAAATGTACCTTTTTTTAATTTATTAAATAAATAAATATATTGATCATCTCCAGGTGTTGAAAGATCTTTAAATTCTAAACTGCTATATAATTTTTTTGACAGAGCTAGTATTCTGCCGTGGGCTGAATAAATAGATTCTGGATATCTTTTTTTAATTTCTTGAATTAAGTACCAAGAGAACATTGAGGCTTTTTCAGTTAGGTTCATTTGTTTTTTCTTTAAAGGCATTGGATTTCCAGCAAGGAAAATATATTGGCTATTTACTTTGTTTAAATAAATTGGTTTCAGTAAATTAAAAATACTTCTATTTTTCAATCTTACATCTGCATCAAACAAAATTATATAATCTGACTTTATTTGTTTAAAAGCTTTGTTTAAGGAGTAAGCCTTCCCTATTCTTTTTTTATTTATTATTAGTTTTATTAACTTATTTTTAACAGCTCTTTTTTTTACAATATTATTTGTATTATCCGTAGAGGCATCAGAAATAATATATATATTCATTAGTTTTAAAATTTTATTTTGATAACTATTTAAGATATCAGAAATAAGATTATCAATATTTTTTTCTTCATTATAAGCAGGAATAACAATAGAATAAGAAATTATTTTTTTCATATTTATAACCCCATCAATTTATTAATTAATTTCGTTGATTCTTTTGTCGCCTTTTTCCAGGAGAATTTTTTAGAGAAGGCAATAGAAGACTTAGCGAGCTTATCATAATTGGGTTGATCATGATAAAGGGCGATAATCTTTTCCGCTAGTTCTTTAGTATAACCTTTAGTAACACGATATCCATTAATGCCATCCTGAATAATATCTTTAAGCCCATGTGAGTTGAAGGCCATTACCGGTGTACCTTGAGAATTTGCCTCTAGCACAGTTAAGCCAAAACCTTCTTTGACTGAGGTATGAATTAAGAAGTGGGCTTTTTGCATTAAATTAATTTTTTTTGCTTCATTCACATAACCATAAAAAATTACCTGCTTATTAATCTTTAGTATTGTTGCGAGTTTTTTTAGCTGTTGGATATATCTCTCATTGCCACTGCCGGCGATCCATAATTGAGCTTTAGGTAGTTGATCAACTATACGGGAAAAAAGACGCAATGCTGTTTCAATCCCTTTCATTTTTACTAGACGGGAAATAAACAAAAGTGTAAGAGATTTTTCTTTATCCAATACATAATCGACTGGTTTTAAAAATAGACCATGAGGGATAATAGTAATATTTTCCGGTGCAATTCCCATCTTAAAAAGATCATCTTTGGTTGATTGAGAAACAGTTAAAAATGGAATACTTTTATACAAGTAAAAATATAATCTCTCTAATTTTTTACCAAGATAATTAATCGGAAAATGATACATTTTATCCCATATTTCATTGGCTACTTCATGGATAAAGGCAAGTTTTTTTATTTTTCTGGCCCAAAGGGGTGTGAAAAAAGGTAGTCCGTGAATTTCATCTACTATCAGATCAAATTTTCCTGCAAATTTAAAATAAAAAATAAAAGGCGCTAGAAAATGTAAAGTAATGGGATTACCGTAATGATAGATCTCTACTCCATCAATATTTTCCTGCCGTTTGCAGTTTCGATAGCCTCCTGCCAGCCAAATTACTTTATAGCCTTCTTTAATCCACGCTTTGGCATGTTGCAGCGTAACCTTCTCTGCTCCACCGGAAAGCGGATTTTTTGGACAGCGCCAATTAAGAATTAAGATTTTTTTCATAATGGTTTTAATTAAAAAATACAAATCTTCTAAAAGAAAACTTCTTTGGCCAAACAAATTTTTTGTGCTCTTTTTTGTAATATTGCAGAATATTTTTACGATAAAAGATGGCTAGTGTATCGATGAAAATTCCCCAAATTTGTTTTATAGTGGCAGCGGAAGTAATGTCTGATAATTTATAATTAAGTTTAATCGGCGCTTCAAAGATACGTTTAAATCCCAAAGATTCAGCTACAACTAACATCTCCAAATCGCCAGCAAATTTTTTTTCAACCAAACGAGGTAAGATTTTTTGTAAAACATTTTTCCTAAAAACCTTAATTCCGGCTTGTGTATCGTGAATCTTTAAGCCAAATAAAAGTTTGATAAAAAAATAATAGCCTTGACTTAAACATTTACGCAAAAAAGTATATTGGACTTGTGAGGCTAAATGCCGTTTGGATCCGACAATAATATCAGCATCATACCATTCCATATGTTCCAAAAGCATAGAGATACCATTAGGATCAATTTCGTTACCAGCATCCATAAACATTACATAATCCCCTTTTGCTTTTTTCATTCCAAAACGGATAGCATAGCCTTTTCCTTGATTAATCGGATAAGATAAACAAAGGACATGATCAATATTGGCATTTTTGATTTTTTTCAGTGATTGATCTACTTCACCGTCGATAACAGTAAGAATCTCATAATCATAGCGGATTTTATCCAGAGTAGATTTGATCTGCAGTAAATTTTTAACAATGGTTTTTTCCTGTTTATAAACAGGAATAATTAAACTTAAAAAATGATCTTGGCTTTTGGGCGTCATAATGGGCATAATTATATCATAACTATGGGATATCTTCAAGTAGGGATAATGAGGTTAAATTAACTAACTATAGACTAAATTTAGATTAGGTAAGATTATTATGATTTTGGCAACTGCTTTATAGTGATTTAAGAAACAGTGTCAGATAGATTATGATGATAGCGGCAGAAAAAAAGATATTTAAATACATTATCTGTTGTAGTTGCTGAGCAAAGATGAACAATAGAATTAAATAGCTGGGTAAGGTACAAGCAATTAATAAAGCAGACTTACTTTTTTGTGCCAAAAAATAATTATTAAATAGCATAATTGTTGCATATAATCCGCCAAATATTGCAGCAAGATTTAAATCAGGCAGTATGGCTAAAAATCTTGTTCCAAAAAGGATATTAATAAATATTTTTCCTAAAAATATATAGGTAAAAAAACAGATTAGACTAATTAAGAGTATTAGACTTAATACTATATATAATAATTGTTTCTTTTTGTCCGGGCGAGACTGTCCGGAAAAATAAACAAAGCTTACTGAAACCAAGGGGCTGACTAAAAAATAAATAATTTTAGCGCATAAAGACCAGCTGCTATACAAACCAGCCGTAGTGGATGAAAAGTGTTTTTTGACAAAAATAACATCTATATTATTAAATAAAATCATTGCTAACAGTGAAAAGAAAGTAATAATAAACTGAGGGTTTTTTATGATATGTATTAGGCGTTTTTCTGCCTTAGTTGTAGTATTAAACAAATGGCGGCGTTTAATTTCGGCAAATGTTAAATAATTGCCAATATATGCGGTTAAATATGACAAAAACAAAAAGCTCAAAACAATTAACAAACCTCCTAAGTGAAAAAAAGAAAATAAGGCGCCAATTAATTTAATATTCGTAGCAATTATACTGATTAAAGAAAACCATAAAAATAATTGTAAACCTTGATTAAGGGCGCTGTAAAAAGTGCCTAAAAAAGATACGATTACAATTGGTAGAAGAAAATAAGCGGTTAAAGGTTGAAGATTAGTTAACTGCGGTACAAAAGGGATAATAGCTAAAAGTAGGAAAATAAGCCAGCGCCAATAATTGATCTTTTTCCAAAAAATCCGCTCCAGTCGCCCGGCAAATTCTTTATCTTCTTTTCCATGCGCGCTGATATTTTGGATAATTAAGGTAGAAAAAATATTAAAAGGGCCAGTAAGGATAGTTAAGTAAGAAATCAGAGCAATAATTTCTCCATAAGCAATCGGACCTAGAGAATGAGCGGTTAATAAATTAAAAAGATAATTAAGGCAGTTAACAATCATCGTGGCGGTAGTGACATAAAATCCTCCTTTAATAAAGGAGTTATGCAAAAATTTTTTTAATAAGGGCATAACCTTATTATATAGAAGAAAGAATTATTCGATGCCAAGTAGTGATTTGACAAATTTTAGAATTTTGCCAAAGAAGGAATAATCTTCTTTTTGGACTGGAATAATAGTAGGAGAAACAGTAGTTGGTTCAGCAGTAATAGAAGGAGTTAATTGGGCGGCTGTTTTGGTAGTTAAAGTTTTTTTTGTTTTAGCACCTAAAACATCCATCGGTGCGGAAGCGGCAAAAAAATTACCGGCATTTGCTCCCCATTCGTTAGATAATCCGCCCGGTTTGCATCCATTATTAGCTTGAACAGTAAAATAATAAGTTTTACTCGGATTAAGACCGGCTACAGAATAAGTAGTGGTATTGCCATTACCGATTTGTAAAGCGCTATAGATATAGTTACGAGGACTTAAGCCATAAAGGATGTTATAAGAGGTAGCGCGCTCGGCTTTAGTCCAGTGTAAAGTAACTTCGCCTAATTTTTTTTCATCACCAAATAAAGGATGATGAGGTTCAAATAAAATCGGAGTACCCGGTTTTTCATTATCACAACTGGGTGCTGATGGAGTGCTAATATTGCTGGTACTGGAAGAAGAACTGGATGAAGATCCATATTGAGCGACAACGGAATTAACTAAGGCACTGCTTGAAATTACTATTAAAGTTAAAAGCGCTAAAAATTTTTTCATATTTTTCATAAATTGATGTGAATTATTATACCCAATATTTTTATTTTGTCAAGTGTTATAGGCTTGATTAAGAATAAGGCAATTTAAGTAAATATTCTTTGATCCTCAATAGATATTATTAAAAACCGGATTAACCTTTTTTTAGAATCTAAAATCTATGGGATATTGTTTGATAAATTAATAAGCATTGATTATAATTTTTTAATATACAGATTAAGATTGATTAACCAAAGTTTTTCCCTTTTTATTTTAGTTATTGATTATTAAAATAAGAAGGGGTAAAAAAATTATCAATTTAATTTTATTCAGGAATGAAAAATAAAAATTTGATCTTTTTAGCGTTATTAATATTTTTGGTGGGGTTGGTGATGTTTTTGTTGATAAAGACACCCAAACAATTAAAAACCGATAAAAAAATTAAGATAGTCGCTAGTTTTTATCCTCTTGCGCATTTTACCAGTCAAATTGTTGCAGACAACGCGCAGATTATTACCTTAATCCCCCAACAAGCTGAACCGCATGATTATGAACCCAGTACAAAAGAGATTCAGCAAGTATATAATGCTCAACTTTTTATTTATAATGGAGCCGGTCTTGATCCCTGGGCGGATAAAATAGCAGACAATCTTAAAAATAAGAAGGTTAAGGTGATAAAAATGGCTGATCACTTCTCACTGTTAAAATCAAATCAACCAGAATTTAGTTTTGATCCCCATTTTTGGGTTGATCCTCATTATGCTTTAGAAGAAGTAAAAATTATTAAACAGGCATTAGTTGAGATTGATCCAAACAATAAGGAAACTTATGTAAAAAATTATTTAAATTACAGTAAAAAACTGCAGGAACTGATTAACCAATATGAAATAGGTTTAAAAAATTGTCAAACTAATAAAATTGTTGTTTCTCATAATGCCTTTTCTTATTTAGCAAAACGTTATAATCTATTTATTCAACCGATTGCTGGTATTTCTCCTGAACAGGAGCCTTCAACTAAGGAACTTATTAATATTATTTCTTTTGTTAAAAATAATCAGCTTAAATATATTTTTTTTGAGACTTTAGTTAGTCCTAAATTAGCTCAGACAATTGCCCGGGAAACCGGGGCAAAGACTTTGGTTCTTAATCCGGCTGAAGATGGAATAAAAGGTAGTTATTTAGAAATTATGGCTAATAATTTAACTAATTTAAAAATCGCCTTAAATTGTCAATGAAAAATAATATTTGTCTTAAGCTAAGCGACGTTAGCTATAGTTATCAGAATCAGCCAGTTTTGGAGAATATTAATCTGACGATTCATCAAGGAGATTATGTGGGAATAATCGGTCCAAACGGCGGCGGCAAGACTACTTTAATTAAAATTATTTTAGGAATTTTAAAACCTAAACAAGGCAAGATGGAGTTAAGCGTTTCCCCTATTGGCTATTTGCCGCAGAAAACTTTTTCAACTGATTATTTTTTTCCCACTACGGTTATGGAGGTAATGACGAGTGCTTTAAATAAAAAAAATCCTGCTGCGTTAAATAAAATATTGCAGTTAATGGATCTTGAGCAATTAAAAAATAAATTGATTAGCGAGCTCTCCGGCGGTCAGCGTCAGCGGGTATTTATCGCTAGAGCCTTAGTTAATGAACCAAAAATTCTAATTTTGGATGAACCTACTGTTGGAGTCGATCTTAATTCACAAAACCAATTTTATAGTTTTTTAAAACACTTAAATCAGCAGTTGGGAATTAGTATCATATTTGTAACTCATGATCTTGAGATTATTACTCAGGAGGCAAGTCATATCATCTGTCTTAATAAAACTATGATTTGTCATACTCATAGCAAAGATTTTTTTAAACATAATTTTTTAAAAAAAGTTTATGGCGACAAGATGCAGTTAATTGCCCATCGTCACTAAAAATATGTTAGATTTATTTTCATATTCTTTTGTTCTCCGTTCCTTAGCGGCGGGGTTAGTGATTGCTACAGTTGCACCTTTAATCGGCAATTTTTTGGTAGTGCGTCGTTATTCATTAATTGCCGATACGTTGGCACATTTGTCGCTGGTAGGAGTAGCAATTGGTTTTTTGTTTAAGAACCAGTCGATATGGGTGGTGTTGTTAACAGCAATAGCGGCGGGTTTATTGATGGAGCATTTGCGCAGTGATAAAAAAATTTATGGTGAATCGGTTTTGGCATTATTTTTATCAGGAGGTTTAGCGGTTTCAGTGGTAATCATTTCTTATTTGAAAAACTTAAATAGCAATTTTTATAGCTATCTTTTTGGGAGCATTAATACTGTTTCCGATCAAGATTTGATTATTATTTTTTTGTTAGGTTGTTTGACTGCAACAATTATTTTTTTGTTTTATCGTCAGTTATATGTTATTTCCTTAGATGAAGATTTAGCTTTAGCTCAAGGAATTAAGACTAAATTTTTGAATCAAATATTGATTGTTTTAGCCTCGATTATTGTGGCATTATCGTTAAAAATAGTGGGGAGCTTATTAATAAGTGCTTTAATGGTAGTACCGGTTTTAACCGCGATGCAGTTTTCCCGCAGTTTTAAGCAGACAATTATCTTATCGATTATTTTCTCTCTTTTGGCAGTAGTTAGCGGTTTTATCTGTTCGTATTATTTTGATTTAGCGACTGGAGGCATAATAGTGATTATGGCGATTATCTTTTTTGGCGTAGCTTATTGGTTTACTCACTAAATTAGTAGTCAGGCTGTGTTTTTATATTGGCGGAAAGGGCGGGATTCGAACCCGCGTAGACCTTGCGGCCTAACACGCTTT
The DNA here is from genome assembly GCA_964649995.1 of uncultured Gammaproteobacteria bacterium. GTDB lineage: Bacteria > Patescibacteriota > Microgenomatia > UBA1406 > GWC2-37-13 > CAZYRU01. The sequence continues at coordinate 14,428 of CAZYRU010000002.1, read as the reverse complement.
CCAGGCGTGCCGATTCAACCACTCTCGCACCTTTCCTATTCGCTCTATCTTACAAGATAGATTATTTTTATAACTTATTTTAGCTTTTTCTTCATTCTATTTTATCACTAAATTGGTTAGTTTTAATGGCGAATTCTGTTTAGTTTAATTAAACTATATCTTATAGTTAGCGAAATAAAAAAGTTATCCACATTTTTATAAAAATCTTTTGATATCTTATAATATGCAAAATCTAAATTAGTGTTAGATTTTGTTAAAGGAAATATAATTTTGAGGCTAAGAGCTTAAAATAATCTATTGACATTTAAAAAAAATAAGTATTATATTGTAAGTAAATACTAAAAAACTGCTACTGGTGTTTTGTAAGAAAAAAAGATAATATTTTTTTGTCTAAATAACTTTTAGATTATTCTAAAGCGCTAAATTTAAAAGACCCTTAATTTAGCAAATAAATTTCTTGAATGCTAATATGTATTATAGGATAATATCCTCTTTTTTTGATAAAAAAATTTTTGAGGCTAATTTTTATTGATTTTTTAAAAAAATTGTTTTTAGATTGTTAAATCAGTTTTTTTACTATTTTTAGTTATTTTAAATTAATTATATTGTTTTGACAGTCTAAATTATAAAATAATTTTTTTTAGCAATCAATTAGTTTATCTGATAAATAAACTATAGGATTATTTTATTTAGCCTTCAGTTAATTTGTCAGGTGTTATAAACCAAGTAATAAGCTAAAAAACTTAAATTTGTTATAATTTAGAGAGATTGCCGGAGTGGCGGAATTGGTATACGCGTACGGCTTAGGACCGTATGGAGCAATCCGTGGGGGTTCGAGTCCTCTCTCCGGCACCTTGAAGTTAGTATTAAACAAAAACTGTCTTTAATAAAAATTAAGCAGGCAGCAGTTGAATATTATTTTAACGTCGGTTAATATTAATAATAGTTTATGGGAATTAAAGAAGCAAGTCTGCGTTTTTTAGAATATTGCGAATTAGATAAAAACCTGTCAATTAGGACTGTGCGGATGTATAGTTATTACATTAATTTTTTTAAAGATTGGCTTAATCAGACATACCAAAAAGATGATTTTGAGGTGGAAAAAATTGATGATAATATTATCCGCCGTTTTCGTCTTTTTCTTTCCCATCAATACAAAAATCCCTTTAAAGGTGATTTAAAAAGACAAACTCAAAATTATTTTTTAGTGGCGTTAAGATCACTTTTTCGCTATTTAATTAAGCAAAAACTCAAGGTGATTTCACCGGAGATAATTGAGTTGGGAAAAAAGAGCGATCGGATTTTAAAAACCCTCAGTGAGGTTCAGCTACAGCAGTTGTTTACTGCGGTTGATGTGAGTGAATTAATTGGTTTACGTGATCGGGCGATTTTAGAGGTGCTTTTTTCCACCGGTTTACGGGTTTCAGAACTGGTTGCTTTAAATAAAGAAAATATTAATTTAAAAGTGGGTGAATTTTCGGTACTGGGAAAAGGAAGAAAAGTAAGAATAGTTTTTCTTTCCAAATCAGCCAGAGAATGGTTAGAGCGCTATCTTCAGGCGCGTGATGATCCATATCGACCGCTTTTTATCCGCTATAGCGGACCTAAAGGTAATCAGGAATTAACGGATGAAAAAAGGCGTTTATCAGTCCGTTCGGTAGAACGGATGATTGATAAATATCGCAAAAAAGCCGGTATCACTACCCGAATTGGTCCACATGTTCTGCGTCATTCTTTTGCCACTGATCTGTTAAATAATGGTGCGGATTTACGCTCGGTTCAGGAAATGTTAGGACATAAAAATATTGCCACCACTCAGATTTATACACATATTAGCAATCCTCGACTTAGAGAGATGCATGAGAAATTTCATTCAGGCAACAGACAATAAATAAATATAAAAGTTATTTTAGCTTTTTTATAATACAGAAGCTGTAAATAAGGTTATTTTTCAGCTAAAATTCAGAAAAAACCAATAATTTGTTAATAGTAATGGGAATTTTTTTAAAAAAATATGCGGCAGAGATAGTTTTGGGGATATTAATAATGGTTTATGCCGTTTATTTTTCTTATTTTACAATTCTACGTCATCAAAGGCTTTATTCTGGCTATTTTGATTTAGGAATTATGAATCAGGCGGTTTATAACACCTTTAAAGGTAGATTTTTGGAGATTACCAATCCCGATGGCAAAGAAAATTTTAAGCGAATGGCAGTGCATAATGATGTTATTCTGGCGATTTTTGCCCCTTTTTATTATTTGCATCCAGGACCGGAAACGCTATTAGTGATTCAAAGCTTAACAGTAGCTTTGGGCGCGCTCCCCCTTTTTTTATTAGCTAAAAAACAGCTTCGTTCAAAAATATTAGCTTTAAGTTTATCTTTTGCTTACTTAATGTATATGCCATTGCAGCGAAGCAATATTTTTGATTTTCATAGCGTAACTTTAGCTTCATCCTTTATTCTTTTTTTAGTTTATTTTGAAGATAAAAAACAGTATTTTTTTGCCTTTATTTTTTTAATTCTGACGCTAGCCACTAAGGAACAGGTAAGTTTAACAATGAGTTTTTATGCAATTTATTTATTGTTAAATAAAGCTAAACCTCAAAAAAAATTTGCCTGGTGGGTATTGGCAATAAGCAGTTTATGGTTTATTTTGTCAATTTGGATAATTATGCCCTACTTTCGCCAAGATCAGCATTTTGCGTTATCTTATTATAGTGATTTTGGTGATAAACCAGAAAAAGTATTGTTTGGTATTTTGCTTCAGCCTAAAAAATTATTTACTCATCTGTTTCAGGCTGATAGTTGGTTATATCTTTTTTATCTGTTATCGCCTTTACTATTTATTCCTTTGGCAAGTTTGGAGGTGCTTGTGATTGCTTTGCCGGAGATAGCCATTAATTTTTTAAGCAATAACGCGCATATGCGCAATATCAGTCTGCATTATACCGATGTGATTATTCCCTTTGTATTTTTGGCAGCGATCTTTGGTCTAAAAAAAATATTAAAATTTAAGCCTCACTTATTAGAAAAAAAACTAGCGTGGGGTTTATTAATTTCAACTTTAATTAGCGCCTATTGTTTTGGTCCTTTGCCGGGAGCAAAAAATCAGGACCTCTACCCGCTTTTATTTCCCCGTTACGAAGTAAAAGCATTTGAGTATTGGAAAGAAAGATTAAAAGATGAGAGATTAGTCATTAGCGCTAGTGATTATTTAGGGGCACATTTTACTAATCGACGTTATTTTTATATTTTTTCTGATCGTTATATGCTGTCTGATTATGTTATACTGCGGATTGAGGATTTAAAAAATCATTATCGTCAAGAAGAACAACTTGAACTTTATAAAAAATTACAGTCAGACAAGCAGTTTAGATTAATTTTTAGCCAGGATGGACTTGAGGTATATAAAAAAGTTAAAAATTCTGAACTTTAATTTTAATAAGTTAATTTTTTATTGATTTTTATGCTTTCCATCATTATTCCTTTTTACAACGAAAAAGAAAGTTTACCTTTATTATTAAATAAACTCAAACAGGTTTTAGCAAAAATTCACCTAAAATCCGAGTTGATTTTAGTGGATGACGGCTCCAGTCAAAAATATCAGCTGGAGAAGCTATCGTTGCCCTATCAATTGGTTCGCCATCGTAAAAGGTTGGGTAAAGGCAGAGCTTTAGCGAATGGTTTTTTACAGGCTAAAGGCGAGATTATTGTGTTTATGGATGCAGATTTGCAGGATGATCCTGAGGAATTACCTAAATTTATCGAAAAAATTAATCAAGGGTATGATTTAGTTAATGGTTGGCGTAAAAAGCGTGAGGATAATATTACCAAGATCTGGCCTTCTTTTATTTTTAATCAATTACTGCTTAAGATGTTTTTTAAATCAAATTTAAATGATATTAATTGTGGTTATAAAGCAATGCGGCGGGAGGTATTGGAACAGATTCCGCTTTATGGAGATAACTACCGGTTTTTGCCAATTATTGCCCAACAGGAAGGATTTCGTACTACTCAGGTTGAGGTTAAACATCATAAACGCCTTTATGGTCGATCAAAATATGGTTTTTGGCGGCTTTTTTTTGGTTTGATTGATACATTGACTACTTATTTTATCTACCGTTTTTCCGAAAAACCTTTGCATTTTTTTGGCCCAATTGGCGCTATAATTTTTGGCAGCGGCTTTATAATTTCGTTGATTTTAACATTGGCGCGGATTTTTTATCATACTCTTCTTTATCGGCGTGTGATTCTTCAGCTGGGAATCTTATTGATGATTGTAGGAGTGCAGATTATGATGACAGGGATTGTTGCAGAATTAATTGTTTTTTTGGACAAAAAACAAAAGAACAAGATTTAAAATTAGAAAATTATGTATCCAATAAGCGCATTAATAATTGCCAATATTATTTGGGGAGCGGCTTCGCCTATTTTTAAATTATCCTTGACTAGTATTCCGCCTTTTGTTTTAGCCTTTATCCGTTTTTTTCTTGGAAGTTTTTTACTTCTACCTTTTTGTTTAAAATATTGGCGTGATCTTGATAGTCGGCTTTTGGGTTGGGTGTGTTTGGGAGGATTATTTGGCATTACGATTAATATTGCCTTTTTCTTTTTGGGTTTACAACGTACACAAAGTATTAATGCTCCTATTATTGCCTCCTCTCAACCACTCTTTCTTTATCTTTTTGCCCTTTTATTTTTAAAAGAAGCACCGAAATCTCGGGTAATTTTGGGAATTCTGATTTCTTTTACCGGAGTGTTAATTATTTTATTTTCCCCTTTTTTAAGCAATCATAACCTTAATTTTTTTAAAGAGCTGTCAGCATTTGAAGGAAATCTTTTTCTTTTACTGGCAACTTTGGGGTCAGTGGGTCATACCTTAATCTTTAAAAAAATCCTTAATCAAATTAGCGCGCTTCAGGCCACTTATATTAGTTTTTTAGTTGGCGCTTTGACTTTTTTTCCTTTAATGCTGTTTGAGCTTAACCATTGGAGTTTTACCGATCTTAATTCTTTAGGATGGTTAGGAATAGTTTTTGGGGTAATTTTTTCTTCTACTATTGCCTATTTATTTTTTAATTATGGTGTTTCAAAAATTCCCGCTCAGGAGGTGGGTGTTTTTAGTTATATTGATCCGATTGCGGCAATATTATTAGCCTGGTTGCTTTTACAGGAAATTCCTACGTTTTATTTTTATTTAGGCTGTTTTTTGGTTTTTGGCGGAATTTTTATAGCGGAAAAAAGAATTCATTATCATCCTCTTTTTAAGATTCGTTCGCTTAAAAAACCTTTTTTTACTAAGACAAAATATTAAATATTCATTATAATTAAGAATTAAAATTATGAAACAAAAGATTCTTGTCACCGGCGCCGGCGGCTATATTGGCTCAATCGCTACTTATTTGTTGTTACAGCAAGATTATCAGGTAGTAGCAATTGATAATTTTTCCACTGGTTTTAGTCAGCCTCTGCAATTACTGCAGGAAAAGTTTGGTCAGGAGAGATTAAGATATTATCAACTGGATTTGCGGAACGATTTAGATAATTTTTTTCGTCAGGAAACAGAGATTGCGGCGGTGATGCATTATGCGGCAGCTTGCAAAGTTGATGAGTCAATGCATCAGCCGGAGTTTTATTTTTCCAATAATAGTGTAGGATCACAAAATCTACTAGTTAATTTGTTAAAGTATGGGATTACCAAGATTATTTTTTCCTCAACCTGTGCGGTTTATGGTGAGGCGGAATATATTCCGGTTGATGAGAATCATCCTACTCGACCCAAAAATCCTTACGGCGAGTCAAAAAAAATTACCGAAACCATTTTGCAATGGTACGGAGAGTTAAAAGGTTTGCGCTATGTGGTTTTGCGTTATTTTAATGTTTGCGGTGCCTCTGATGATGGGGTGATTGGTGATTCCAAAAAACCTTCGGTGCTTTTAGTTCAAAATGCAGTACGGGGTGCACTGGGGATAGAACCTTTTTTTTTAACCTGCCCTCAGGTTAATACCAGTGATGGGACGCCTATTCGTGATTATATTAATGTGGTAGATTTGAATGAGGCGCATATTAAGGCATTGGAATATTTATTTAATAACGGCCAAAGTGAAATTATTAATCTCGGCACAGGTAGAGGTAATTCAGTTAAGGAAATAATTACTGCGGTAGAAAAAATTACCGGGAAACAGATTAAACTGCAAAAAGCAGATAGTATTAGGCAGGGAGAGTATGCTAAGATGATTGCCAGCATTAATAAAGCAAAAAAAATTTTGCAATGGCAGCCTCAGCGAAGCATAGAGGATTCGGTTCACTCCTTAATAAAATGGTATAATAGACATCCGTATGGTTGGTAATTATCAAATTGTCGGAATTATTTTAGCGGCGGGTAAAGGAACAAGAATTAATTCTACCCAAGTTAATAAGGTAACCTTATCCTTTTTGGGTAAACCTCTTATTGCATATGCTGTGGAGTTGTTTGAGAATATTGCTGATCAGACTATTGTTGTAGTCGGGGCATTCGCCCAAAGCGTGAAGCAGGCACTGCGAGAGAAGAATGTTGTCTATGCTTATCAAAAGCAGCAGTTAGGGACAGCGCATGCTGCTAAAGTAGGTTTAGCTAAAATCAAACACTCCTCTTCTCCTACTTTGGTTTTAATAGGTTATGGTGATCATATGATGTTTTATAAACCACAATCAGTAATTAATTTAATTAATCGACATATACAAACAAATTCTCAAATTTCTTTTTTTTCCACAAAATATCATGATCCGGATCATTTAGCCTGGGGAAGAATTGAACGCGACAATCACGGTAGGGTTTTGGATATAGTTGAACAAAAAGATGCTACAGAAAAACAAAGAAAGATTAAGGAAGTAAACCCAGGCTTTTATTGTTTTGATCTTAACTTTCTCAAAAAATATCTGCCTTTAATTAAACAATCACCTATTAGTGGAGAGTATTATCTGCCTGAGTTAATTAGGTTGGCTGTTAAAGACGAGCTTAAGATTAATGTGGAGATGGTGCGTTTTCGAGAAGTGGGAATTGGGATTAATCGAATGGAAGAATTAATAGAAAGTCAGGCCATCTATAAGAAAATGCGGAGTTTAAGCAGTAAACAAAAATTTTAAGCGACAAAATTTTGTATAATATTAGACAATCTTTTTTGCGGGATTAGTTAAACGGCTTAACATCTGCTTTCCAAGCAGAGGAAACGGGTTCGACTCCCGTATCCCGCTCCAAAAAATAAGTAATTACAAGATGACAAAAAGAAAATTCACTTCTTTAAGTATTATAAGAATTCAATATGGAGCGTAGAAAAGGAGAGAATATTTCTATCGGAATAAATGAAAAGCAATCGCTAGTTCTTCCAACCATAGGTAATATTACAAAAGAGTCAGTTAAACCACACCCATTAATTAGTAGGTTAAATGAGGTAAGAGCTATTACCGATAAGCATTTTCAAAAAGCAATAGCATTGGCGGAAGAAAAAACTTTTATGACTAAATTTAAAGAATCAATAAATTCAACTCCTATTTCGGTGTCGTTGTTTAAACAATTAAGCGATCAACCAACCAGCAAACAGGAAGGACAACCGCCACTACAGCAGGAAAAATTATTAATTGAAACAATAGGTAAAGAGGTTGAAGTTATACGGATCGAGTATGAGCAACTATTGCAGGAGATTTTTAAAGATGGAACTCTCTTAAAAGAGATTAGAGATTTTCATCTTCAAACAGAAATCTTTCCGTTAGTGAATAACCTATTGAAGGAAAAAAAAATTACCAAAGAGCAAAAACAACGTTTTTATACTGCTTTAAATAATTATCTTCAGCATGCTGATGGTTCAGAAGAACAAAGACAATTTTATAAAAAAGAGCTAGAGCAATATTTTTTTAAAACTAACGGTGGCATTACTTCTGATCTTTATCATTTGTGCTTTCCTTTAATTAATGGTAAAGACAAACAAATTATTCAGGAAATGGTGGCTTATATTGCTGCCGAAAAAATATCCCTGATAAAAGATACTGTAGAATTAAGCTTAGAAAGCGATAAGCAAAAACAAGATTTTGAAAGAGTTTTGATTACAAATATAGATTCTTCAGGTAATTGGTTAAGAGATGAGAATTCATTCGGTTTTCAATTAATTAGCAAGCTACATCATTTGAAGTATAACTTCAACCATCCCTATATGAATATGTGGCGTGCTTTTAAATCATCTTGCTTAGCAAATGAATTATTTACCACAGAAATCCGTAAACAAGATAAAGAGATGTATGAACAGGTGTTAGAGGGATCATTTTCCAATGCTAATAGCGGTTATATCGATATGTTATATTATTATCCAACACCAGAGGCAATTAGAAATTTAGTACTTTTAGCAGCTGCCGATAAAAATTACCAAACGATTAACGTAAACTATACCTTAAATAGGCTGAGTAAGCGACCAGATTGGCAGCAAATACTTGATGCAGCAGAGAAAAAATATCCTTTACTTGGTGAGGTAAGAGAGATACTGGCAGGATGGAATTATAGGGAATATAATAATCATCCTAATATTAAAAAAAAAGTAGAAAGTTTAGCTTTTTCCTTATTCCAAGAGACTGCAACTGATAAAAGATTGAATAAATTATCAGCCCTTTGTCTTAGTAATGAGATGATTTTAAATATATTAGGAAACAGAGAGATCTTAAGTGAACAAGAGGTACAGACTTTAATGGGGACAATGAAGTTTTTAAAAGAAAAATTTGAAAAAAGACAGACAAATATAGAATATCAATCCATAACTTCCCAGTATTTTTATGATGGTTTAAGAAATAATCTGCTTTATTTATTGCTATCTCAAAAAAATAAGATTAATCCACAGTATCTAGCAGTAACGCAACGTTTTTACTCACTGTCAAGATTGATTCTTGAGAATAAGGAAGATATGAAAAAAATTAAGTATTTAATTAGTCACCCATTAATTACGAGATTAACCAATTCTTTTAGTGTGATAAATGATCTAGATGAGTTTTTTAATGCGTATAAAAAAATTCCCGAGTTATTAAGTAATCATAGTTTATTTGATGAATTTTGTAAACAATATCGAGGCAAACAAACTGAGACATTTTTTAGAGAGATTATTTTTGCTTACCAAGGTTATGAAAATCAACGGAACATGATTCTTGACCTAGTTAGAACCAAAGCAATTACACAAGAGACAGCTTTAACAATACCTAAAGTGGCAAAGAATATTTTAGACAGTCCTAATTTTTGGCTTGCGATTACATTTCCAAAACTATATTTTGAGACTAATGATAGTTTAGAATTTGCTAATAAAACCACTAATAATAGTATATTTTTGGTACCAAACGATCTAGATGTGAGAATCGGTAAAAGAATTCGGGTTTTACAAAATAGTGGTGATTTAGAATTTTCTGCTTTATTGGCAAAAATTGCCGCAACTGAACTGGCGCGCTTGGAAAAAATTTTATTATCAGATGAACCTGATAAGCTAGCGCAACTAAAATGGCAACAACTTTTAATTGGTTATGTTCGCGCTAATTCTACACGTTTATTACCAGATTTACCCGAAATTTGGACCGACAAAATTAATGCTCTGTTTAAAGATACTAAGGTGCGGAATATGTGTTTAGACAAACTGCGAAATCAATGGCTTAATTATCTTCGATCACAAAAACTTGAGGAAATTCCTTTTTCATTAATATTTATTTCTGAGTTTATTAACTACTGTGGCGGTGTAGGAGTATTAAGTCAAATAAATTCACTTAATAATCTAATCAGCAGTGTTAATTTAGCCTTTGTTAAGGAGTTAACCGTTGAGAGAACAAAACTGGAAATTAGTCAAGGTTTAGTCATGACGGAAGAAAGATTTACTAAAGAAAAATGGTCTAATGAGGATAGAACTGATTTTTATAATATCTCTACCGATATTATTAATACTGCCCCCAGTATTTTCTCCGATTATCTTAGTTTATTTAAAAAACTTTCACCGGTGCAATTAAGAAGATTTATTAAAGAAATTTATCCCCTTTATCGTACAAAATTAGTTTTGATAGAAAAAATAAATGATGAAGGAACAAAATCTTTTGATCGTGATAAACTTATTAATCTCCGTCGTGATGTGAGAGATTTTTCTGCAGTGGTTAATGTGCATGAAGATGCGTTTGCCACGCAAAAAATTAAGCTTTTTGCTGAGATAACTAATTTATTCCAAGAGCGTTTTGGAATAATTAAGATTCCAGAAATGTTTACCGCCGAAGATAGGCGTACCTTAATTAATATTTCTACCTATTTGACTAATTTACCAAGAAATAGGCGGACAGCTAACGAAGAAACGATTTTAGGCTTTTATTTATCCCTGATGCTTAATAAGCGTTGGGATGATTTTAGGATGGGAAGAGAGATTGATCCGGATGAATTTTTAGTACAAGAAAGAAGTGAGTTTATAAAGAAGTTTCTACAGGAAAGACAAAGACTAAATTCCTTAACTGCGGATAAGGTAGGTATTTTACCGGAAGAAATACCGGAATTTTATCGAATATTACAGCAGGAAACATCTAATGTAGTTTTAGGCAACCTTCAAACACTGGATCTGAAGTTAACTAATATCATTCTTAATCTCCGCGGCCTTGAAGATTTAGAATTATATACCGATCCGCTGGATAAACAAAAAATGCAATTATTGTTGGATTATGACAGTAAAAAAATAGGGACAGTAGTAGCAAAGATGTATCAACAATTAGTAAATCCAGCCAAGAGGATTGAATTGACCCAAAAAGACAATGAAATTAAAAATAGAATTATTCAGATAATACAAGATAGGGGTTTAACCTTTAGTTCTCAAACCCTAAGAGAACATTTTCAAGAGGGTATCAGATCCTTATCAACAGTAATAAATCTAATGAGTTTTATTGCCGAAACCGAAGTTGAGGCGGCAATTAAGTCATTGCAAAACTTACTTAAACCATCAAATGAAATCATAACTATATTTAAAAAACTGGGAGAAGATTTGAAGCCAACTTCAGGTATAATCACCTTAGCTCAAAATTTAGGTTATTGGGATAATCTAATCTTAAAAAAAGAGAATGAGCTAGAACCAAAAGAGGTGGTTTTTGTGAAGGAATATATTCATCAGATTAAGGATCAGATGAGCAAACTAGAAAATATTTATGAGCAGATTAAGAATAAAGTCTATGGTTTAAGAAAAAGCAACATATTAACTACTAACCCCATTCTTAAGGACAAAATTGATGAGATCAATTCTATTATTCATACTCAATCAACTCAACAAACAATTATTAGTACCATGACTAATAATTTAAATATAATTATTGAAAATATTCGTGAATGTCTTTCGTGTAAAAGAGAAGGTTGTAATAACGATACAAATTTAACCTTTGGCGACCTAAATAAATTTTATTTATTTAGTCAATTTGAAACCCAACAACTAGATAGCATTGCTGATGAATTAGTGTTTGTTGAGCCGATTACAAGAGAAGATGGATCAGAAAGTATAGCTTTTGTGCTTGATAAAATATACGGTACAAAGACGCCTACAGTGCTCTACAATCATATAGAGGTTACGCTAAAAAAACAAAAAGTAATAAAACAAAAATTTCCCAAAGCAAAAATTTCGGTATTTGTACCTTTATCAACAATTACTACCGGCGCAACATCTGTTGATATGTTATTAACAAGATTTAGAGAGAAAAATATTGTTGGCCAACTAGAATCAATCGATATAGATGTTGCGGCTTCTGCCGCTGGTGATCATTATATTGAGTTTTCCCCTGATGCTAGAACAGCCGGTAGAAGAAAAGTTAATGGCGTTTTGTTTTTATTCGAGTGAATTTGGCTTTGGGTTAGAATTTTCTCTATTTCCTATAAGTGAGTGAAAAAAGGATTTTCCAGTTTTCTTAAACAGGGATTTGGCGGTACTCATTAATAAAGCTCAAGATTAAAGCAGTGGCGCTGGCGAGCATTGCGGCGATAACAGCATAGACGGCTCCATAAACTCCAATTTGCGGTATTAGCCAATAACAGATGATACTGATCACAATAAAAAAAATAATATTGCTAACTAAAATTGCCTGCGGTTTTTTAACAGTATAAAGCAAAAATAATTGCGGCAGATTAATTAGGGTAAAGATAATAAAAGGTAAGGCTAAAGCTCGAGTCAGCTGGGCAGTTTTTAGATACTTGGCAGTGAAAAACAGATTAAAGATAAGATCCGGTACCAGCGATAAAAGAAAAAATAAACCTGCTGGCAAAAATAAAGACATGAATCCTACTTTTAATTGATGCTTGATTTGTGTTTTAGTTTTTATTTTGGAAAAACCTGGTGATAATACCTGAGTGATACTGGTAATTGAGGTAAGAATAGTCAAGATTATTTTTTGAGCTAAGCCATAGTAGCCGACATCACTTTTTAAACTAAAAAATGAAAGTAAAAACAGATCCATCCGCAACCCTAAATTAAGGAATTGATTAGCAATAAAAAAAGTGAGAGTATATCCAAAACGAAACTCCTCTCTTTTAACCTCAGCTTTAATAATAATAAAAATAAGATCTTTTTTTTCTATCAGCAACAGCAAAAAAAAGATAATTGGTCCTAAGATGCCGAAAACAAAAATAATTGCACCGATGGAGATAGATTTAGTTATTGTCAGAATTATAATTACCAAAGTTTTGATCAGATTGGCAGTATTAAGATAGATATTGGCTTTAAGAAATTTTTTGGCAGCATAAAGAATATTTAGAGCAAAATTCTGCCAGATTAAAAATAGGACCATAATGGCAGTGAGATAAAGCTCCCACAAAGGGGCACCAGTTTTGAAAAACACTTGATCTAAAAAAGGAAAAGCAAAAAATAAAATAATAATGATAATAATGGAAAAAAGTGACTGGTAAAAAAAGGTGCTTTTAATAAAACAATAAATATTTTTTGCTTTATTTTCCACCAGGGTTGGCAAATAGGAATAAATTGTTGCGGTAGTACCAAAATCCATAACGTTAGCCAAAACATAAGCAATACCCAAAAGAACACTTAACACACCATATTCTTCCGGGCCAAAAATTCTTACCAGTAGGAGAGCAAAAAAAGCAGTAAAGGCGACATTAAGATAATTGCCACAGGTATTGATGATTATATCTTTACTAGTTGGTCGTTGGAGAAAGGTTTTTAATTTAGAAAGCATTTATTTATTATAACAATTTTATTAGATATCATAAATTTATGATTTTTGATTTTTAGGTTTGTTTGTTATAATTTTTAAATGCTTGTTAATAATTTTAATTGATTTATGAAAACCGCCCTTATTACCGGCATCTTAGGTCAAGATGGCCCTTATTTAGCAAAATTACTTTTGGAGAAAGATTATAAAGTATATGGAATGGTGCGACGTTATTCTAATCCTAATTTTTCTAATCTGGATTTTTTAGGAATTACTTCTCAAGTTAATTTTGTTGATGGTGATTTAAGTGATGAGTCGTCGATGATTACTCTCATTAAAAATATTCGTCCTGATGAGGTATATAATTTAGCAGCACAATCATTTGTAGGTGCTTCTTGGGAACAAGCCAAATTAACTACTGAGATTAATGCATTGGGGGTATTGTATCTATTAAATAGTATTAAACTTTTCTCCCCTACCACTAAGTTTTATCAGGCATCAACGTCGGAGATGTTTGGTCTTGCCAATACCGATGGTTATCAGGATGAAAATACTATCTTTCATCCCCGCAGTCCTTATGGTATTTCGAAGGTTTATGCTTATTGGATGACTGTTAATTTCCGTGAATCGTATGGTTTATTTACTTGCAACGGTATTTTGTTTAATCATGAATCACCGTTACGCGGAATTCAGTTTGTTACTCGCAAGATTAGTGATGGAGTAGCGCGGATCAAGTTGGGTTTAAGTACAGAGATTCGTCTTGGTAATCTTAATGCCCGGCGTGATTGGGGTTTTGCCGGTGATTATGTTGAAGCAATGTATTTGATGCTTCAGCAGGATAAACCGGATGATTATGTTGTGGGAACAGGTCAAAATCATTCAGTCAAAGATTTTTTGCAAGCCGCTTTTAACTGTGTGGGTATTGAAAATTGGGAAAAATATGTAGTGGTAGATCCACGCTTTCAAAGACCAGCAGAAGTGCCTAATTTGAAAGCAAAAGCCGATAAGGCGCGTCTTAAACTGGGCTGGCAGCCTAAAATGAGTTTTGAGGAGTTAGTCAAGTTAATGGTTGAGGCAGATCTAAAAAGATTGAGTTAATAATAAAGTGACAATTAATAATAAAAAAATTGATTGGTTGATTTTAATTTTATTAAGCGGCGTTTATATTTTTTTTGCCTTTTTTTATAATAAAAATCTTTTTGCTCTTTCTGATTTGTGTTACTACAACTATTTAATCAATGCTTTTTTGCATC
>CAZYRU010000001.1:0-39646 GCA_964649995.1 uncultured Gammaproteobacteria bacterium | reverse complement strand
AATTTATTTATCTGACTTCTTTTTAGTTTGATATACTTAAACATAATTGCACCTTTTATTTTATATTTTTTTAAATTTCAGGTGCAATTACCTAACTTTTTATTATCTGACTTATTAATGATTTCTATTTTTTTTTTCCTCTTTCAAGTTCAAGCGTAATTAAACCAATGATTCTTTTTAACTCTTCGTTTTCACGCTTCAAGCGATTGTATTCTAAAACTGATATCTCAGGTCTGGTTTGATTAGAAAGCCAGGTATATATGGTTTTAGTAGAGATTGCGTAGGTTTGAGCGGCCTGAGAAACACTCATTCCATTTTTAATTTTCTCCAAAACCTCCCGTTTGGTTTCAGTCGGTACTCGTTTAAACATATTCTGATATTTTAACTAATAATTTTCTCAGAATATGGTCTTAGTATACGGGGTACAGCCCAAAATATTTCTTGCTGGTTCTGGTTCCAAACTTGATATGGCAGTCAATATTTTCTCTTTTGCAAAAGGAGGTCACTATTTCTGCACAATTATCATAATATTGTTCTCTCCCTTTATATTCAGAGGAAAGCCGGCTGTAATTCCATTTGCCAAAGATAATTTTGGCAACAAACGAGACAGCCGATAGAATCTTGTTTAAATCTTGAACAACAATATTGGGAGTGGGATATGGTTCAATGCTAACCCAAGTTTTAAAGCCTGCCTCATGGAGTTTTCTTAATCCGGCAATCCTTTGTGGATAGGAAGCACTGTAAGGTTCAAATCTCCTTTTAAACTCATCATCTAAGGAAATAAGGGTGATTCCATATTCGTTATCTTTACCATAAGTAGTTTTATCCAATAATTCTTCAGGATAAATTCCTTTAGTCAACAACGTACAACGGATATTATCTTTATGCAATCTGGCGAGAATCTTTAGGGTCATTGCTGTTACTTCCGGTTGTTGGTACATAAAGGGGTCGGTGCTGAAACAGAGATGGACGAACTTTATCTTGTGCTTGTGTCGGGGGATTTCTTTCTCAAGCAGTTCTAAAGCATTTCCTACTAACTTCGGTTTAATCCAATCCTGATAACCTTTAATCCGTCCGCTTCTCATCGCCATCATCATCGCGTAACAAGGGAATCTACAACCATGCGAACAGCCTTCGACATGGTTTATGCAGTAATCAGTGTATTCCACCCCGCTTTTATAAAGCAGTGATTTCCGAGTAATTATCGGCAATTTTCTCATATCTTAATTCCTATTGTACTAGATTCGATTTAACTGTTTTACTCTCGTATAAAGCTCTAGAACGCGATTTAACAAGCGATATTTGCAAACCTAATAAAAGATATAGCTTCAAACCATGCGATTGATTCTAAACAATCAGGAACTCATCAGAATTGATTTCTTGCTCATAAACTCAGTTAGGAAGTATGGTGTCCTGCTAGATTGGCAATATTCTTCACCCACTCATACCTATTTCTGGCAACAGATTCCCTGGTAAGCCGGCTGAATGGCTTAAACATCAAGGCAGTTTCTATCCCCTCAAGCGGTGATTTATGCAGGGATTCTGCCTCAAAGGCATATTGAGCGACTTTGCCGGTCTTTAAGGCTTCGGCCATCGATTTCTCATCAACCAATTCTCGGTCTGAAAGATTGATAACGATTGTTCCTTCTTTCAACCGGGCAATTTTTTCTTTAGAGAGAAACTTCTTATTCTCTTCCGTATTGGGCAAATGGATGGTAATCATGTCGTTGTGAAGCACGAATGGCTGCCTGACAGCTCCTTCAAACCTTTTGGTGGAATAAACTATCATTCCTATTGCCTTTGCCAGTCCTATTACTCTTTGAGCTTCTTGATTGGTGCCGATAACACCCAGTGTTCTGCCTCTAATCTCAAATCCCAACTCGGGCTGATACCTTCTCCTGTACGTTCTTCTATCATTGATAAACAGTCTTTTAGCACAGCCTAACAAAAGTAAAATGACATGCTCGGCAACTGCCTCAGCCGTATAGTCAAGAATGTGAACCACTTTAATGCCTCTTTTCCGGCAATACTCCATATCAACATAGTCGGCGTGATTGGTACTTAAAGCTAAGCCTTTGACGTTAGGCGAAGCCTTTAGGATTTCAGATAAATACCTTGAGGCATATTTGCCAAACTCATCAGGGCTAAAAGCAATAATATCCGCACTCTTGGAAATCTTAATTAAATCTTTAAGGGAACTTTGCCTCTTGCTATCCACGAAGGTTACTGTTCCTGCAAACTGCAACTTTGCCAGCTGTTCTTGGGTGAACTCTGATTTGGGAAATAAAACTGTGATGTTGTGTGTTTTCATAGACGCACTCCTTTAAATAATAAAAGACAATCATTTTCCTCATTCTCCTAATTGTCCTTTTATTTTCAGAGCCGCCTATGAAATAGGGGCATCATTATTTTACTAGATTTATCAGAAATTCTAAAGACCATATCGTAAAACTGCCACCGTCTTACCCGGTTAGCCACCCTTAAGCCATCGTGCCTGATTCAAAGTTAGTCGTGATAATTAAATTAATAGTTAAAACCAAGCAAGATTGGAGGTGAGAATATATGGGTAAATGGAGTCAGGCACAACGCCGATATGCTCAAAGCGAAAAAGGCAAGCTTGCCAGGAAGAAATACCAACAAAGTGAAAAGGGCAAAGCAACTAGGCGTGCCTATCTTGAAAGAAGAAAAGCAAGACTAGCCGAGTTAAAACAGAAGCAAGTGGAAGAAGTAAAACCCGTGGAAAAGAAAGAGAAATCGGTTAAAATTAAAAGTAATCCAACGGATAAGAAATCCTGAGGATGATTCCTTTCGATTGAAAGCTGGATAGAAATATTCAGCTTTCTTTTTTTATCTCAATTCTTCTTGGGCAATTTTCTATGGTGGATTACCTTACCCAATCCCATCTTTAAATTTCTCCCCTTCATGGCTTCATGAATAACGTCTTCCAATCTACTTCGATATTCTTCCGTGTCTGCTTTTTCAAATTCTGGCAATAATTCAGGTGACTCTTTCCTAAGGAAATCAAATAATCTTGCTTTTATCTTTGGACTCAAATTAATATGTTCAAACCAAACTTCCTTAATACCAACTTCCTGAAGTTTATCTAGAAGCTCGTTAATTTTCTTTTCATCACTGGTAAAATGGGGCAGAATTGGACCGATAAACGTATAAGTTGGTATTCCTGATTCATGCAGTTCTTTCAGTGCTTGCATTCTTGAACTTACTGGCGGAGCTTTAACTTCCAGAAACCTTGAAACTTTATCATCAAGAGTTGTTACGGTAAAGCCTACCGCTACGTCTTTTAATCTCTGTAAAACGTCAATGTCTTTTGTTACTAATGGCGACTTTGTTTGAATAGAAACGTTTCCTTCATAACCGAAATTGGCTAAAACTTCTAAGCATTTCCTAGTAAGTTGATATTTAGCCTCCATTCCAACATAAGGGTCAGTCACCGAACTGAAGAAAACAGAACCAAAGTCTTTTGTCTTTAATCTCTTTTCTAATCTCTCAAGTTCATTTTTTAACAATTCAGGGGCATTTATTTTAACATCTAAATATGTTCCCCATTCTTCATCTGGATGTTTCCAGCGAGCAATTTGTGCCGCATAACAATACATACAACCGAATAAACAGCCATTATAGGGGTTAATCACCCAATCAGAACCAGGCAATCCTGATTTAGTAAAGATTGATTTAGCTTGAATGATATTAACCTTTGGTCGCATATTTAAAACTCAACCTCATAACGAGGACTAAAACCATAATTTGTTGACCGGACAGATTGAATCTTATCGCAAATAAATCTTTTGATAGAGCGTTCTCCTGATTTACCGCCTGATGTATCGTATCCCCAGAAATATTCCATACCCACCCCGTCTTTTTTTCGAACATAGTATTCCATAGAATACGGCTCAACCAATCTTTCGTAGCCATCATATAACAATTCCACCATAGTTCTTGACCTGCCGGCATTAATAATTGTGCCCCTAATATCTGAAGAAAAGTAGACAGGTGAAGGATGATAACTGCTAAAACCACCAATATAACTTCGGGGAGAACTATAATGGGTCACAAAGGCAGGACGAGGCGGAGGAGGAGAAATAAGGCTGAATAAATTTTCTATCAATTGATTAAAGTTGTTTATCACAACATCAAATTTGAAAATACTGGTAACTGGGGCAATTAATGTATCCCAGAATGGTCGATATTCTTCAAGCTGGACTCCCAGTAATTGCTGTTTAGCCGAGCCCGGCATCGCTTCATATACCGATTTCTTTAAGAAAGTAGTGACAACTTCAAGCCTGTTTACCGGAAAATCCTTTGAGAATAATATTGAGTACAGCAAGTCAAACAGGTCGGCAACTTTCCTTCGATGCAGTAAACAGTTTAGCTTTGAGGCAAGTATTTCTTCTGCCTTCTGACATTTTACACTGGATACGCATTTATCCTTATCCGAATATGGGTGAATCAACTGTTTAGACTGAACCGGCAGATATAATTTATCAAACTGAGTAATATCGAGCTGGGTTTTAAGAGAAATAGTTTCTTCGCCGTAAAATCCCTTGAAATACAAACGGGCCTCCAGAATGTCATTGCTGGCAACAGGAATATCCTTAGGCCTAACGAGAGTTCTGTCAAGTTCAAATTTAACACTCGTCTGCTCGCTTACAGCAGAACAAATTTTATTTAGCTCATCACGCAGAAAAACCATGTCTATTTGTTGTTCTACCGAGAAATCTAAATCTTTAGAAAAGCGAGTATTGGGGAGATAAACCTTCCTTAACCCGTTGCCGCCTTTTAAGATAAGAAGATTGTTTAAAGATGATTGACTATATATGGCGTTTAACAGCCAGCTGAAGATGTAATCCTTCTCAACATCGGGGGGATTTATCTGATATTCCTTTGCCTTCTGGTCAATTTCGTCTTTAGTTATCACTTTATATTTATTTTCTTCTTAGTCTCGGCTTATTTCCTATTTAATTATTAATACGAGAATACTAACGCTTAGTGCCACAAGTGAAATAAATATCGCATATCTGGAGTTGTTAGCCTTGTCTTTCTCTAATAATTGTTCGATTATCCTTTCCCTCACCACTCTATCATCTATTCCATAACCACCAATTTTATATTTGGCCGCCTCGAGTTCGAGTTGATGATTATCCATCCTGTAATACCTGTTAACAGAAAGAAAATCGTTTAATTTCATGGTGTTTTACGCTCCTCTTAAATTTAAACAGAAATGCGTTTAGTGCCGGCCATGTTTTTAACCGTACCTTTGACCTTTTCGAACTTCATGGCCTCCTTCGCCTTGAGCATGTCTTGATTGGGAACTTGCAAGACCTTCTGTGGAGCTTTGGCCGCTTTCAGTCTCCTGGCGGCGGCCCTTAAAGACCTCGTGTCGCCGCTTCGTTCTACTTCCGTAACTCTTTTCTTGGAAGCAGTGAGCGCGTCAACTCTTTTTCGACCGATTTTAACTTCTTTAGCACCGCCTTTTCCGGCCGCTTTAGCTTTCGCTCGTTGATGTGCCGCTGTTTCTGCCATCATGCTCACCCCCCATCTTAAAAACTAATATTTTAACTGTTGACTTTCGTAACAGTTTCGGTATTATAATAATATAGATGAATAAAATAATCAAGAGGACTCTCACTCCTAAGCAGAAGGAAATACTTGATTTTATAACCTCATTTACCGGTAAGAAAGGTTATGCTCCCTCCTTAGAAGAAATTGGTGGCAAATTTAGTTTGGCAGTCTCAACGGTCCATCAGCACGTCAATGCCCTTAAAACTAAGGGGTACTTAAAGAAAGAGGAATACCAACCAAGAGGCGTATCATTATTTGAAGAGTCACCCGAAACAGTAGAAATCCCCATGCTGGGATTTATAGCCGCCGGCATTCCGATTGAACCGATAGAAAATCCTGAACCAATTAAGGTCCCAAGAACCATGATTACCAATAGAGGAAATTACTATGCCCTTAAAGTTAAAGGCAACAGTATGATAGAAGACGGCATCTGGGATAAGGATATAATCGTAGTTAAGCATCAATTTACAGCTGATGTCAATGATACAGTTGTTGCAGTGACAGAAGATGGGGCAACGCTTAAACAGTTAAAATATAAAGATGGAAAACCATATTTACAGCCAAAGAATCCAAAGTACAAACCAATATTTCCAGACAGATTAGAAATTAGAGGTGTCTTTAAGGGATTAATTAGAAATAATCCAATTTAATAATGAAAGACGATATTATTAAAACCTGGTTGAATACGATTCAATGTGTTGATTGTATAGAGGGATTAAAAAAACTTCCTGATAATTCAATAGACTTATTGATTGCAGACCCTCCCTACGGAATTAGCAAGAAGCTTAACTGTAAAGGAAAACGACTTGGAACAACAGCAAAGTTGGATTTCGAATTTGGGGAATGGGATAAATTTAATAAGAAATGGTTAGAAATAGCAATTCCAAAGATAAAAGGGTGGTTTATTTCTTTCTGTGCAAAGAAAGATTTAGGAGTTTACTGGAATGCATTAGAACACGATGGATTTATTGCCGTTGATGCAATTGTTTGGCAGAAACCAGACCCCCTACCCTTAAATGCTAAAAGCAGATTTCTAAACGCTTGGGAGGTTGCAGTAGTAGGTAAAATGCCTGGGGCGACCTGGAATAGCAACTATGAACATAATATCTTTAAATTCCAAGCTCCCAAAGGAAAAGATAGAATACACCCAACGCAAAAGCCTTTAGAATTAATGAAGAAATTAATTGAATTAACAACAGATAAGGGAGATTTAGTTATTGACCCTTTTATGGGTAGCGGAACAACTGCTGTTGCGTGTAAACTCTTAAAAAGAAACTTTATAGGATTTGAAATAGATAAAGAATACTGCAAACTTGCGACTAAACGCATAGAAATGACACCTACTACGTTATTTTAACTTTGCGGGTACGTCTGCGTAGCTCCAACTCTTGCAAGGTCGTTTAAACTTAATGATACCTGCAGTCTTCTTACTGTTTTACCCTGATTCAGAAAACGGAGTCTTCTTTCTTCTAGTTTTTCTTCTAGCCTTTTAATCACTTTATGTGGTTCAGCAGAATATATCTTCACTACCTTCATTTCCTTCTTGTTAATAGTTGCTAAAATTATAGCCCTTTCTTTCTTAAATTTCGATAGGACATTTGGTGAAATATCCTCAAAGTTCCAAGAATAATTCCTGGCTACTTTATACTCGTAAAATTCACCATTCCCATCAACTGCGTCGTGCTCCTTTTGCTCAGATAGTATTTTATGTCCCGTCTCTAACGAAACTAGTATTTCCCACAATTTGTTACTGGTTAAAATATCCTTAGTTCCGACTATCTTCTCTATCTGTCTGGCTATAGAAAATATTTCTTTTAAGTAATCGGTATATAAATGTTTGCAGGAAACATCCTTCGTATAGCATCTCTTTATCCCCATTACATTTTCAATTTGAGAAGGACTCACATTTATCATCTTCCTCGTATTCTGTATTTTAATGGTTGCTTGTTTAAGATAGTTACTGATAGTTGTCCCCGGAACTTGATAAAACCAATCAAATTCTGGAAACTCTCTTTGGTCTTCAATATGGGCAAATATTACTGCATAGCAATGTTTGAGTTTCTCAATAGTCGTATCACTGAAATCGTTAAACGTCCATGTATGGTTTGAGCTCGACTCTTTATAGTGTTTATATTCGTAATCTCCGCAAGCATCTTTTCCATCCCTTGAACCAGCATGACAAGGAAGTAAAATATGATTGAGTCTATCCGAGATTAATATCTCAAAGATTTTACTACTTGAATAGATATCTTCAATTCCATATCTTCTGAATAATTCATTCTGTATTTCAGCAAGTCTTTTGATAAGATGGCCTAAATCTTTATCCATAGTTAAACAAGATACCAAATTTGATAAAATGGTTGTAGATATTTTAACATAGTGCTGTCTTAAAGAGTCGGAGTAAAAATTTATGAAAACTTCAGTAAATTATAATCCCAAGCTAGATAATAACCTTATCCTCAATGATTGCCTATTAATATTTTCTTCAATTTCTAATCATTCTGTAGACCACTGTATAACAGACCCACCTTATAATATCTCTGGATATGATGGTAAGAAGAAAATCGGATGGTTGAAATCTAATAATTATTGGACTAAAAAGAAGAATTTTACAAAGATTGATGAGAAATGGGATAGTTTCTCAAACAAGACATATGAAGATTTCACTCGAGCTTGGTTAAAAGAAATATTTAGAATTGTTAAGCCCAACGGAAACATCATTATATTTGGTAGTCATCACAATATCTTTAAAATCGCTTCAGTCTTGGAACAAGAAGAAAAGAAAATACTTAATTTTATTACTTGGTATAAGAGAAATGCTTTCCCTAATATAACTCACCGCATGCTCTGCGATAGCACTGAATTTGTGATTTGGGCGGTCAATAATTCTCAAAAGGATGCAAAGAATTGGGTGTTTAACTATGAAACGCTCAAGAAATTAAATGGAGTTAAGAAATGCGACAAGTGTAAAAAAACACTTGAATCAGACTTCTCATATTGTCCCTTTTGTGGCAATCCTGATTTAAAAACACTGAACCTACAAATGCGAAATATGTGGGATATACCGGGAACACCCACAATTGAGAGAAAACACGGTAAACACCCAACGCAAAAGCCTTTAGAAATAATTAAAAGGTTTGTTCTTGGTGCAACTAAAGAAAATGATATTATCATTGACCCGTTTGCCGGAAGTGGAACACTACCGTTAGTTGTCCATAGATATAAGAGAAGATATATTGCTATAGAGAAAGAAAAAGAATACTATAAATTAATGATTAAACGCCTTGAAGCGAGCGAACAGTTAGAAATGCAAGATTTCAAGGTTAAACATATCTAGGTTGGGTAAATACATTTCTTCTCTGGATTTTATATTTCTATCTGTGGAATAAATCCTCAACGCTAACACCGAATTTCCTAGCTATCTTCATCAAAAGTTTTAGAGATGGACTTTCTCTGCCTTGTTCGATGTAACCCATGTAAACTCTAGAAATTCCCAACTCATGAGCTAAGTCTTCTTGAGTGAATCCTTTCTGCTTCCTTAATTTCTGCACCTTCTTTCCAAGACTTCTCAAAGTCTCCCTAGTGGTTTTAGACATATAGTTAAATTGTGGATTGAGATATGCCTTTACTCCACAAAGCAGAACTAAGCAAATAGCCTTGAAAATGGGGTTGATTTCAACTCTTAGAAATACTAAGATTTATTTAAAGGAGAATTATGAGAAAGATAATCATTTCTACTGTTTTAATCGGCACACTACTCTTTACTTTCACTCCTTCGGTTCAGGCCAAACAGAAACTATTTGAACTGCCAATACCTGTCTGGTTTTCCCAGGCAATCAAACCATTTCAGAGTGCTTTAGCAGTATTAACAGGCAGAGTTGAAAACCACGACTCAAGAATTGCTGAACTTGAAAAGAAAGTCGCTGAACTGGAAGAAAGGATAAAACAGTTAGAAGGCCGTCTGTTAAACCAATCTCTAAGCAATGGTCAGTTGTCAATTGAAAGCGGAACAAGCAATACAACATTTTACACAGAGAGTCAGGGAAATTTGAATATCGGTAGCCAAACAGTTGATGAGAAAATAAAATTAGACTTAAATTGCAGTACGCCCAACTGTCAAACAGAACTGCAGCTACAACCAAACAACTAATCAATAATTAATTTCACTGCGGCCTTTTTATCTATGTGGGCCATCGTAACTGATGGCTTTTTTTAGTAAAATAGTAACAGGAGAATTATGAAAATTAAAAAAAATGATAAAACCTATCTTCAGGATTTAAAGATTGATATTCGTTGTAATAAGGATATTAATTATCAAGAACTCGCATTACTGTTTGACAAACCCGCATTTCTTAATTTACTTCCCCTCCTAAGAAGAGAGTATGGTTTCGTTAACCTTATTCCTTTCGACGAGTGCAATGATAAAAACTTTGATATTTTAATGGAACTATCTGATAAAGGATTTACAAAGATGAATTTATCCAAATATGCTAGAGTTAAAAGTTTAAAAGAATCCTTACCCGACTTCTATGAAGAAATTCAAGGAGAAAATGATTACCCCATTGTATTTGAAAACGAATGTTATCTTATATGCTTTGAGTTTAACCGACCACCATATTTTTATAATGTAATCGGACAAGCCATATATTGCGGTATAGTTTCAGGCGATGATTTTAATCCAACAAAGGCAGAAGTAATTGAACCTAATTCTCTGTGGTTCGGCGTTACCTTGCCACCAGTAGCTATTTTTGTTTCTCCCACTTCAACCTACGAAGACGTAAAAGAAGAATTTAGGAAAGCAAAAGAATTAATGAAAACTGATAAACGATTGTCCTACTATCAGCCCAGAATTGATTTAGCCCCCAACATTAGAAAATATCGTCATTGGTATTGGGAAAGAATAAAAGGAAAAACTTATGACACGATAGCTAACGAGTGGGTAAAAGAGCACGAAACAGAAAATACCACCTATCTTGACGTTTTAAAAGCTGTTAAAACCTACGAGAAACTGCTTGCTTCTTAACCTGCAACTTACCGGCTTCTAAGTTGCATATTCCATAAACAGGCCTTTCAATCGGTATATTTTATCCGTTTACTTCTAGAGAAAATGTACTCATGAAGTTAAACGGATACCGAGCTAGTCATAGGAATAGATGGTTGCTAATCACGAACAGGATTCTTACTCCTCAAGAATTCCTCTTATTTGAATACTACTTGGATTTGATGGACTTTGATAAATCTCATGGATATAAGTTTGCTTCCTTCGAGGCCTTTCCTGACGAAATTGCCCTTGTTTTCAATAAACATGAAGATACAGTTAGAAATTGGCATAATGGACTTCTTTCTAAGGGATTTATAAAAGTAGTCGACGAGAAAAGGAATTTATACACGGTTAAGTCTCCACTTCGGTATGTAGTTGGACTTAATCAATGGGGCGGTGAAGCTAGTAAGTTTGCCGGCGAAGAAACAAACCAAACACAGGAATTTATTCTTGAAAATGTCAGGTTTTCTCCCCTTAAAAGCGAAAATATTCTCCCAAATTCTGATGCTTTAGCCTTGAAATCCTCAAATTTTAACGAAAACTCTCTAAGTTCTTCTAAGGGTAAGTCTATAGTTTCTTCTTCTATTGGTTCTAGGAAGGTAGTGGTTATTAGGCAAGCAGTTAGAAACGACGCTGAATATCAAAGAATGTATGAAGCAAGCGATTTGAACTTATCTATTGACGATATGAAATGGATTGACCAGAACGTCGTCGAAAGAATTGAAATTGAAAGCGACGAACAGGAAAAAGAAATAGTGCGGATTTATTTCGATGGCAATTGGGATGAATATCAAAAGAATTTACTAATTAGTTATGAAATTAAAAGATAACTATTGAAATTTGACCATTTTAACCATGAACACGAATAAGCAAATAAAGAGTTTTAAAGACCCATTTAGCCTTGAGTTTGAAGAGTCTAGGCAAATTTGTAATGGAAATAGCAGTGAGACCACTACCGCCCTTATGGTCAAGGCAAAGACAAATGGAAATATGCCGCAATCTGAAATATCACAAAGTGAGATATGGACAGAAAGTGCGGCACCCAAAGAATCTTCTCAACCATTAGTAAAGTCAACTAAATCTAACAACAATACCCCCCGTCTGCAGGCAACAGTTGAATTTGCCGCCAAGCAGTTATTTCAGATTCTGTTAGTGGATATCAAAAGGCGTAATGCCGAGTTGAACAATGAGATAAGCACTGTTCCCGGTGCCATTTGCGTTTAACTGATTGAAAATTAAATAAAAGACAATTTCGACAATTATGAAAAGAGCATTTGGATATATCAGGGTCAGCACAGTAGGTCAAGCTGAAGAAGGCTTCTCTCTTGACCATCAGAAAGCCTCAATCGTTGACTACTGTAAAACAAGAGGACTTCATCTCGTAAATGTCTTTGTTGATGAAGGTAAGTCAGGCCGAACAGTCAATCGTCCCGAATTCCAGCAGATGCTCAAAGAGATAAAAAAGAAGGGTATTGATTGCGTGGTGATTTATAAAATTGACCGCTTTGCAAGAAACGTAACTGACTTCTCAAGAATTTGGAACGAGTTTAAAGAAAAGGGCATTAATTTAATTTCTGTCTTAGAAGGCGACTTATCCAATGGTTCAAGTTTGGTGCCTAATATCTTTGCTTCAGTAGCTCAATGGGAAAGCGAAGTTAATGGACAGCGCACTAGAGATGCTTTAATGGAAAAGTTTAAATCAGGCTGGCAGCCGACACCGCCGCCAATCGGTTATCGAAGTGTAGGCGGTGAAGGTGAAAGAAAGTATTGTGAACCTGACCCGTATACAGCACCAATTGTTAAGCAGATGTTTGAACTTTATTCAACAGGCCAATACTCAATGCAGTCACTACAAGAGTGGTTAAAAGACAAGAATATTATTTCCAAGAACGGTACTATTATCAGCTTCAGTAGAATCAATAATATTCTCAATAATCCGTTCTACTACGGACTCATTAGATGGCACGGACAAGAGAAAATGGGCAAGCATACACCGCTAATAAATAAGCAATTATTTGACACCTGTCAATACATACTCGAAAAGCATCGACATTTTCTTTTAAGAGAAAGAAAGTACGATTTTCTGCTTCGCGGTTTTGTCTTCTGCACCTGCGGAATGAGGTTAGTTGGTGATGTCTCAACAATCAGAAGCAATAAGCGAAAAGTTTATTATTATCACTGCCAGAAGCGTTATTCACCCGACTGCAAGCAGAAATATGTTCAGGCTAAAGATTTAGAGTAACAGGTCGAAGGCTATATCAAGGAAATTGAGTTTACAGATGATTTCATTAATCAGGTAAAACAACAGGCAAAAGATTTCCTAAATACAGGCAGAAAGAATACTCAAGGCATGCGATTAATCAAAGAGCAGGACTGGAAAGCAAAAGAAACAAACTTGAGGATTTGCTCATAGATGAATCAATTGATAGGGATACTTACAAGAGAAAGCACGCTGAAATTACCCAACAGATTAATAATCTGCAAACCCAGATTGAAGAAGTCGAAGAAGAAGGCAAATTAGACATGCCCTTAATCGAAGAAACGCTGTTTCTCACTAAAGACATCTACAAGACCTTACAAGAACGCACCAGACCCGCTTAAACGTCATTACCTGCGGTTCTTTTATGAAAGATTTGTAGTGGAAGATAAAGTAATTATTGAAGCCAAGCCTACACCAATTCTTAATGCCTTAAAGACCGCCAACATGGTCAGATTAAGACAAGTTCAGCTCCCCCGCCTGGACTCGAACCAGGAACCTTGAAGTTAACAGCTTCCTGCTCTACCGATTGAGCTACAGGGGATATTTAATTTTACAAATAATAAACTTATTATATCAATAAAATCAAGTTTTTAAATAAAAAATACTCTCTACTTCTTCCCGCCTTCATATTATAATTAAGATAATAATACTATGGAAAAAGAAAGAAAAATAAATTTAGATCAACCTAAATCAAAAACCACTATAACAGAAGGCATTATGGGAACCGAAGCCGCCTTAGAGTATTTGATAAAAAGATTCCCGCTTGATATGCGGTTGATAGATATCATAGAAATAATAAAAAAAGATCCGTCTGATTTTAAAAAGGTAAAGTAAGATGAAAATCACTGGATTTACCTTCTTCTTCTAAATATTTTTTCCAATCCACCTTAATTTTTTCCTTATTAATGCCATTTAGATAATAAATCTCACCGTATTTTATCCCAAAATCAAATAATTCTTTTGTCAACATTACATCATCCAAACAATATTGTTTAAGCTTTTCCCACTCTCCCTCTTTATAATAATTAATTGCCATTAACCCATGACCGGTCTTTTTTTTACCTAAAGTAGCGGTAATTAAATCATTCAATGCCAAACGCCGGCCAATTTTTTCTCGCACATCATCCATGATATCAAAAACCGTAAAGCTTTCAATCCGGCCGGGATAATAAGCCTGAAGCACTGGTAAATCAAAACTTTTATTATTAAAACCCACAACATAAGAACTATTTTCCAAAAGAGGAAACAGCTGATTAATCTCTTTTTCTAAAAAAACCATTCCCCGATTGTCTTTATAATCAAAGAGTGCAACAACAGTTACCCCCAATTTTGCCGGATCGCTAAAATCACGAAAACTATGTTTTGTCTCCACATCAATAATTATCGGAAATTTTTTCATATTAATTGATCTTGTCCTGATGAGGAATTTCTTTAATAATCTCCATCTCAACCCAAGGTGAGAAGTTTTGAGGATTGTTTTGGCGAATATCAAGCCGAGTTAGACTATCCTGTAAATGCTTTTTTACCATTTCAAAAATTCTTAAAAAAGATTGTTGCTGTTTCACGGGAATTTTGTCAAAATCTCGTATAAAGAACTCCTCCAACTTTCCCAAGCGCCATATAATTTCCATTAATCTTAAATCCTGAAGATTAACCTCGGCAACATTCCCTACTAAAGGTTTAACTTTAAAACCCATCATTCTTATCTCATCACGCATTTTTTGGTAATCGGGTTGAGCAAATAATATTTTTTTTATTTGATTTAAAGAATCAATAATATCAATACGATTTTTATTTGTCATAGGTTATAATTATGAAATGATCCAGCAAAAAATGCAAGCGGAACAAATCATCGCTTTAAAAACCGGCCAAAAAGAAAAACTAGGACTGTTGCGTATGTTGCTTGCCCGGATTAAAAATGCCCAAATCGAAAAAAAAGCCGAATTAACAGATGAAGAAATTATTATAATATTACAAAAATTTGCTAAGGAACTGAAAGAAGCAATCAGCGCTTTCGAAAAAGGTAAGCGCTTTGATCTGGCAGCGGAAAATAAACGACAATTAGCAATAATTCACAGCTATCTTCCCCCTCAAGCTAGTGATGAAGAATTAATAGCAGAAATCAAAAAAATAATTGCCGCCAATCAACCACTTGCCCAACAAAATTCCAAAGCGCTAATTGGCCTCTGCATAAAACAACTTAAAAGTAAAGCGGAACCACAAAGGATTATTAAACTTCTTTCTCTTATATTAAAGAAGGCGTGAAATAAAAACAATTAATTAAGATTGACAAATAAAATTAGGATCTACTATCATTTTTCTATGAAAAAATTTTTACGACTAGGTGTTATAATAATTAGCTTGTTTCTAATTGCTGTCTTTATTTATGGTTCAATCGGTACTACTTATCAAGCTCAATTTCCTTGCGCCGATTGTCAAGGTATTAAGGCAACTCTTACTCTTTATCTTAATCATACTTATAAAGAAAAATATATCTATCAAGGGAAAAATCGCTCATTTGAGGAAATTGGTCAATGGCAGAAAATTCCCAACTCACCCAAAGACACACAAAATATTTATTTTGAATTAATTCCTTATAACAAAGGTGGTAAAAAATATTACCGCCTGCAAAATGATATTCTTATCCCACTAGACAACCAGCTTAACCAGCTTAGTACTCCGTTTGATATGTCTTTAAAAAAAATAAAATAAGAATAAACTACTTTTTTAAACATTAACTAGTCAAAAACTAATTTAATTTTTAAAAACAAATATTATAAAATAGGTTTATGAAATTAAAGAAAAACGATTTCTTGGTTTCACTCATAGTGCCTGTTTATAACGAAGAAAAAAATATTCTCCCATTTCTTAAACGGCTAAAGCCAATTTTAAATCAATACCAATCTGAAATTATCTTTGTAGACGATGGCTCAAGTGACACCAGTATATCGTTACTGAAACAAGAAGCGGCAACGAATCACCAACTAAAGGTAATTAGTTTTTACCGTAATTTCGGCCACCAAAAAGCGCTCAGTTGTGGTTATCAATTTGCTAAAGGTGATTGCGTGATTAGTATGGATGCTGATCTTCAGGATCCACCGGAAATTATTCCTTCAATGATTGATCGATGGCAAAAAGGCGCGAAGGTGGTTTATGCTAAAAGAAGTACCCGGGAAGTTGATAGTTTTTTTAAACAACAAACTGCCAATCTATTTTATCGATTTATTAACTTTCTTTCTGATACTCCAATTCCCAATAATGTCGGAGATTATCGCCTGCTTGATCGGGAAGTGGTTAACTTTATTAATATTTTACCGGAACAGGCACGCTTTTTAAGAGGACTAGTAGCTTGGGGCAATTATCCTTCTGAATATGTTTATTTTAAGCGGGAAAAACGATTTGCTGGCAAAACTAACTACACACTTTCTAAAATGATTAATTTTGCTCTTGATGGCATTATTTCCTTCTCGGTTAAACCGTTAAAAATTGCTAGTTATTTTGGATTTGCTTCGGCGGGATTAGGTTTTTTGGGAATTGTTTATGCTATCTTAGGCAGAATTTTTTTACCACGCTATTGGGTCACTGGCTGGACTGCTTTGTTTGTAGGGATTATGTTTTTAGGAGGTATTCAATTACTTACTATTGGCATTATTGGCGAATATATTGGGAGGATTTATCAGGAAATTCAACATCGACCCCACTATTTAATTAAAGAAAAAATTAATTTATGAAAAAACTAGGCTATCTATTAATAGCACTTGGGTTAGCCTTGCTTTTAGTGGTAATTATTAATTTAATAAAAGAAAACAGTCGTTTAGTCTCACCGCTTCCGGAAAAAGACGGGGTTAAGGTAATTTTAATTACTCCTTCACCTTAAAATTTAACCACCGGGAATTTCAAAAAGAAAGATTTTTCCTTGACCGCCTAAAAATAGAAAATCAATAGTCTTAAGAATTAAAAAAGAGCTTATAAAAACAATAAGACCAATAACCGCAAACTTTAAGGTACCTTGCGCTTTTTTGATTTTTTCCGGATTACCTAGGGAAGTTAAATACTGAAACCCTCCTACTAAAAGCATAATAAATAAAGCTAAAAACATAAGACTGGTGGAAAGAGTAAGAATGTTACTAAAAATTAGTTCGAAACACTTTAAGGTAGGTACACCATCAACACTACAACTGGCCCAATCGGATGCTTCCTGAGCAAACACCACAAAATGAAGCATAATCATCACTGATCTTAATAATTTTAATTTGGTTCAAGCAAGGCGGGAATTTTAATTTCGCAAGTTAAACCTAAACAAACATTTTGTTTAAAAACAAACTGTTCCAATGTTACTCCAATTGCCAACACCGCCGCAATTAAAATTAACCCTACTACCGCAGCTTGAATTTTATCCTGAGCTTTTTGCACATTCTCTTTATTTCCTGATGAGGTAACCCAAGCAAAAGCCCCTAATAGTAAATATAACAAAGCTGCTAACGCCGCAATTGAGAAAAAAATCCGGATTAAAAAAGTAATAATACCGGGCAAAGTAGGAATTTTCCATGGAAGCTGAGATTGAACTGTTTGAGCAAAAACTGGTTTAGCTAAAATATTATTTAAATAAGTAATAATTTTCATATAGCCTCATTATAGTTTGATAATTTATCATTTGTCAAGTGAGATACAGTTTTGTGATTAAAAAGATAATTTTTTTAATCATTCTCTGTAGCTTGTATCATTCTGAGTTGATATAAATCCCCGATCAGGTCAAAAACCACAGAAAGCATTAAAAACAACCAAACAAAATAAGGCAGAAGAATAATAGAAGTAAAGCAAGAGCGACACAAGCCAAGAAACAATTAAAAAGATGTCTTTTGACTGGAAATAGAAGAATTAATTAAATAATTGGCTTTATCACCCTTCTTTAATCCGATACTGAAGTGCTTCGGCTACGGCCGAAGCTGTAATCTCCTCTTCCTCATTTAAATCAGTAATTGTTTGAGCAATTTTAATAATTTTAAAATATGTACGGGCAGAAAGATTAAGCTGACCAACCGCCTTTTTTAACAAATCTTGAGCCTGAGGATGCAGCCGACAATATTTTTTTACCTCAACTGAGCTCATCTCACCATTACTGTGCAAAGGAGTATTGCGAAGCCGGTTAATTTGTTTTAATCTCGCCTTCAATACCCGTGCTCTAATTGTCGCACTTGTCTCCAGCGATCCTACCTGAGTTAACTGCTTCTCCGGCACTGGCTGTACTTCAAGATGTAAATCAATTCTATCCATCAGAGGACCGGAAAGTTTTTTTTGATATTTTAAAACCGCTCCAGGCAAACAACGACAGGTTTTAGTAGGATGACCAAGATAACCACACGGGCAGGGATTGGCAGTAGCCAGCAAAACAAAACGGCAAGGAAAACTTAGACTACCACTGGCGCGGGAAATAATCACTTTTCCATCTTCCATCGGCTGACGTAAGGCCTCAAGCACCGAACGTGGAAATTCGGAAAACTCATCTAAAAAAAGCACTCCACGATGCGCTAATGAGATCTCTCCTGGAGCTGGATTACTTCCACCGCCGATCAAACCGCTTTTAGAAATGGTATGATGCGGTGAACGAAAAGGACGATTAGCAGTGTAAAACGATCGATCTGTTAAACCGGAAACCGAATAGATTTGGGATACTTGAATAATCTCTTCTTTATTCATCTCCGGTAAAATTGAAGGAAACGCTTTAGCTAACATAGTTTTTCCTGCTCCAGGAGGTCCTTTTAAAAAAAGGTTGTGAAATCCAGCTGCAGCTATCTCCAAAGCCCGTTTTGCCAGTTGTTGGCCTTGAATGTCAGCAAAATCAAATTCATAATTCACCTGTTTTTTTAATTGAGAAAAATCAAAGTGAGAAAAGGGATTAATAGCTTTTTCCAAATTAAGATGAAAGATTAGATCGCTTAAACTCCTAACCGGAAAAACATTGCCACCATCAGCCATGGCCGCTTCCTGCGCATTTTCCCAAGGAAGAAAAATATTCTCTAAATGATATTTTTTTAACATTAAACTTAAAGAAATAATTCCCGGAACGCGACGTAAATCACCCAACAGCGAAAGTTCACCGATAAATAAACTGTTACTTAATAAATCTTTTCTAATCACTCCACAAGATGCTAAAATTCCCAACGCAATTGGTAAGTCAAACCCTGCTCCTTCTTTAGGAATATCAGCCGGCGCCAAATTAACTGTAATTTTTGAATCCGGCATAGAAAAACCAGCATTAACAATCGCTGTACGTACCCGATCCTTAGCTTCAGCTACCGATTTATCAGGCAAACCTACAATTGTAAAAGTAGGAAAACCACTTCTAGCCACATCTACCTCTACTTCAATTAATACCCCTTTAAGACCAATGGTAGTACCGGAATAAATTTTAGTTAACATTAATTACAACTTACATTTTTCCCGAGCACTGTCAATGGAATAGAAACGACAAAAATAAATTTTGCGCTTTAAGAAAGCTATTAAAATTAGATAATTAACATCGCATCGCCAAAAGAATAAAAACGAAAAGAGTGTTTAATCGCTATTTCATAAAGCTCGATAAGACTTTTTTTTGCTTTCTTAAATTGTAAGAATGCCTCAACCAGTAACATTAATGAAGTCTGTGGTAAATGAAAATTAGTAATTAAACAATCAACATAAAAAAAAGTAAAAGGAGGTAAAATAAAGATTGAGGTAGCACCATTTAACTGATTAGTCAAACCAATAGTTTCTAAAGTTCGCACCACCGTAGTACCAACTGCAATTAGCGAATTACCTTCTTGTTTTAAGCGACTAATCTGTTGCCACTGGTTATTGCCCACTGAATAATATTCACGGTGGAGTTTCTTTTGTAATAAATTTTCAGGACTAAGCGGAGCAAAAGTTCCTAAACCAATATGTAAAGTTAAAAAATACTGAGGAATATTTTTTTTGTTAAGCCGGGAAAAAACTCTTTTGGTGAAATGTAGCGAAGCAGTAGGCGCCGCAGCCGAACCTTGAACAGAAGCAAAAATCGTCTGATACGCTTGACGCAAAGTGTTTTCTTTAAGAGGAGTATTTTTAATATAAAGTGGGATAGGCATTTTCCCATATTTTTTCAAAAGCAGAAATAGTTCTTCCCGGGAAAGACTACTTTGACAGCTAAAAACATTTTTTGTCTGCCCAATCAATCGTACAGACGATCTATCAGGAAAAAACAAACTTTCTCCTACTTTTACTTTCTTGTCCACTAAAATTTTGACCAATAAATAACCATCTTTTTGTTTAATGTCATTGACTAAGAATAAAACACCCACCTTAGCTTGGTTAGCTTTAAATAAACTTATGCGTGAAGGAATAACTTTAGTATCATTCAACACTAAAAATGATTTTGATGGAAGATAATAATCTAGATTAATAAATCTATCCAATTCAACTTTATTTTTTTGTGTATTATAAATTAACAGTCGAGACTGATCTCGCGGGTAAACAGGCTGATTGGCAATTAGATGATAAGGAAGATGATAATTATAGTCTGCCAGATTAATGTTATGAGTCAACATGAGTGTTTTTAAAGAAGAATTTATCGTTCCAATTCAATAAATTTATAGTGATAACCATTATCTTCTCCTTCTTCCTGAGCTACTATTTTTTTAAAAGCAGAATAATCTGGAAAAAAAGTATCGGCTTCAAATTCGCCATCAACTAAGGTGAGATAAAGCTTTTGGGCATAAGCAATACCTTGCTGATAAAGCTGACCGCCGCCAATTAAAAAAATTTCTTTATTAGGCGCCTTCTCTTGAGCTAGGGCTAGCGCCTGATCAAGTTTAGCAACTATCCAACAACCGTTGGCATAATAATCCTTTCTATGGGTAATAACAATATTTAATCGATTGGGTAAAGGTTTACCAATTGACTCATAAGTCTTTCTCCCCATAATCACTACTTGATCTAAAGTAAGTCTTTTAAATCTGGCTAAGTCCTGAGGCAGATGCCAAAGCAGTCGATTATCTTTCCCTAATTCCCGCCGTTTACCAATAGCAGCAATAATATTAATCATGTTTTTGGTAATAACCACCAGAAACAGATAATGGCGCTTTAATCGGAGGATGCGGAAAATAATTTTTCAGTATTACCATCTCCGGTTTAAACTCATGCAATGATTTAAATTTACCCTTAAAACTAACTTGAGGAAGCGATCTTGGTTCTCTAGTTAGTTGTTCTTTTGCTTGTTGATAATGGTTTTCATAAATATGAACATCGCCAAAAGTATGAATAAACTCTCCCGGCGCATAACCAGTAAGTTTGGCAATAATTAATGTAAGTAGTGAATAACTAGCAATATTAAATGGTACGCCTAAAAACAAATCAGCGCTACGCTGATAAAGTTGAAGTGAGATTTTGCCAGCAATGACATTAAGTTGAAACAAGTTATGACAAATAGGAAAATGCGAAGTGTCTTGATATTTTGCCATCGTATAAAGATATTCCGGATTCCACGCAGTTACTAAGGCATTATGACAGTCGGGGTCATCTTTAATTTCGTTAATTGCCCATTGGAGTTGATCGATAGTTCTTTTTGTTCTAGTAGGCCATTTCCGCCATAATTCGCCATAGATTTTAGGCAAATTTCCCCATTTTTTGGCAAATTGACAATCAGAGCGAATTTTAGCAATAAATTCCTCTTTTGTTAAAAAAGCCTGTTTTTTTTGTGGACGACTCTTACCAACTTTAAGCTTATAAATTTTATAAGGATAGTCATCCCAAATATGTACATCATGATCAACTAGATATTTAATATTTGATTGACCGGATAAAAACCAATAAAGTTCATATAATACCCCTTTCCAATAAACCTTTTTTGTCGTTAATAAAGGAAAACCTTGGGTAAGATCAAACCGTAGTTGACGCCCAAAAAGACTAAAAGAGGCATCACCTGTACCACGATCCACCTTACGCACTCCTTTTTCCAATACTTCCTGCAACAGATTTAAGTATTGATATTCCGGATGGGTTTTTGCCATAACCATAAATTTAATATAGAAAAAATTAGGGATTAATTTTAAACCTGCTTTTCACGTGTTTGGGTTGTCACCCTTCCTCCTTGCCATTGTCCTCGGTATTGACTACCACCGCCATCAACCCACTCAAACTGAGCATGCACAATCCGACAGCCTAGTTCTAACTCCACCGGCACCGGGCCCTCATTCTTAAGAGCAAAGGTTAATTTTCCACAATAGCCAGGCGCCACATTCCCTGTTCTTAAAAATAAACCGCTTCTAAAAGTGGTGGTACGCGGCTTAAAGTTAATCGTTAAATTCAACGGCGTATTTACGGTTTCGATGGTAGTAGCTAAATAAAAATCTCCCGGAGCAAGAGTAATAGTCTGACGTTTGCTTACTTGGTATTTGGCAATAAGCTTTATTTGCGGTGTTTCTCTTTCTTCTCTCCCCAAAAATGCCCTGCCGGAAATCTGATAAATTTCACCCAGACGTAGATCAAATCCCGCTCCTTCAGGCGCAGTTAACTCTCTCTTATCCAATCCCTCAACCAACTTCTTTTCCCTGACTAATTGAAGTAGAATTTTTGGTCCTAAAATCATATTGACTCATTGTAGTAAACTCTCTTTTTATTTTCAATAAAACATTTTGCTACAATAAAAGATAGTAATGATAAATAAAATTTATGTTTTTGATCCCACTCTTTCTGACTCCCAAAGTCAGGTACGCGGTATTGGCCGGTATCTGCAAATAATGAAGGAAAACCTCGCCTCTGCAGTAATTTTTACTAATGGTAAAGATATTGCTTATGACTCCATCTTGGTTCATCCTTTTTTTAATTTTCTTAATTCTCGCTTTTTACTCAAGAAGGTGGCAAAAAAACAAATTGCTGTTATTCATGATCTTATTCCGCTTAAATTCCCCCAACATTTCCCTCTCGGATTTAAAGGCAAAATTAAGATGATGGTTAATAAATTAGCCTTAAACCAATATTATGATTTGATTATCACTGATTCACACACAGTAAAACAAGATCTAATACAATTGCTGCAGATCCCTCCGACTAAAATCAAGGTTATTTATCCTACTCTACCTAAAATTTTTTGGCAGAAAAATAACTCTCATAAAAAGTCTGCTAATTACTGTCTATATGTAGGTGATGGCACCTGGAATAAAAATTTAGTCAATCTTGCCAAAGCAATTAAATTAAGTAATAAAAAATGTTTACTTGTTGGTAAAGTCTTTAGCCACCATCAATCCTTAAATCATCCTTGGCAAAAAGAATTGCACACTTTTTTTCAGCTAATCCAGGCAGATTCCCGTTTTGTTCTTAAAGGATTTGTAAGTGATGAAGCATTAATTGAACTTTACCAACAAGCCAGCATTAACCTTCTACTTTCGCATGATGAAGGATTTGGTTTCTCTTATCTGGAAGCTTTATCTCAACACTGTCCTTCAATTTTGGCAGATATTCCGCTTTTTCGAGAAATAGCTGGAAATACAGCTCTTTATGTCAATCAAAATGATCCTCAGGCGATTGCTCAGGCAATTTTTAAGGCTGATTCTTTAATATCGCTTTCAACCACAGATTTATCCCGTTTTAGCCCGAATAATTTCAAAAAACAATGGTTTAATTGTTTTCAGAATTTATGAAAAAAATAATTTTTTTCACGCTGCTATTAAACTTTCTTGTACTAATCATGCCTAAAATGGTTGAGGCGCAAGATGGCTGCACCCCGGGCCCACGAGGTTGTGCTGACCGCGCTGGACAAATTAGAAATATGTATAATAATGGCCGCGGTTGCAGTTATAAATGCGGCAGATTTACTGGTGCTTGTGCCAAATCTGGCCATTGTGTAATGGAGAGAGTAGCAGATAATCTTTGTGAGGATACCTTACCTAATAATGCCTGCGGTATTCCGGTAGCTAATACTCCTACTGCATCTCGTTCATCCACTCCTTCTCCCACTCAATCACTACTTACCGCCTCTATCTCTGCTTCCTTATCAACCCAAGCAACTGATCAATTGTTTATTTATATTACTATTTCCTTAATTTATCTAACAGTTATTTACTTTGCAATTGGAATTAAAGGACAGTTTAAATTGTTTATGTTAATAGGTTTTTTTACCCTCGGAGGCATCATCGGCAAAGAATTAAATAACTATGAAACAGGCTTAATTATTGCCATTATTCTCTCTCTAGTCCTTTGGTAAATTAAAAAGACGGCGAGCATTAATCGTTGTTACCTTTATAACTTGATTTAAAGTAAGATTTAATATCTCCGCTACCTTCTTAGCGATAAAAATTAAATTAGCCGGCTCATTAGGATAAAGTTTTTTTGCTCTTAAAGGTTCAGGCAAAAGGAAAGGAGAATCTGTCTCTAACACCAATAATTCTAAGGGAACAAGTTTAAAAAAGTGCTGTTTTACAGGTGAAAAGGTAATATCACCATCTACTCCTAAATAAATATGATGTTTTTTGGCAAAAGTCAATAGTACTGTTTCGCTTTCACAGCAATGAAAAACTGTCCGACCAGCCAGATTTTTATTCCAATTAGCCCGCAATAGCTTAAGGAGCTCTTTACTCCCCTGACGGCTGTGTAGAATTAAACTTTTATTATATGATGCCGCCAAATTAATCTGAGTCTTCAAGCTGATTTTTTGACAACAAAAAATATCGCTAGTAGGATTTTCTTTCCGGTCCAAACCCACCTCACCCACTGCCACCACTTTAGGTTCAGTTAATAATCTCTTAAGTTCATCTATTGGCAAAATAAATTTTGTACCAACAGAGAGTAAAGACAGCGGGTGAATGCCTACAGCCGCATAAACTTCAGGATATCTTTGGGCAATAGCTACTGCTTGATATGCATCATTAAGATTAGTGGAAGGCACCACTATTTGATTAACCCCAACTACACGAGCTTTATTAACTATTGTCTCTAAATTTTTGTCAAATACAGAAAAATTTAAATGACAGTGAGTATCAACCATATCTTAATTTTAACCTAAAAAAATTATTAACTACTTAAACTCTTACGATAAAAAATTTTTATGTTATACTTTAATTTATGAATATCTTTTTCGGCGCTGACCACCGTGGGTTAGAGCTGAAAAATAAATTAGTGGAGTATCTACAGGAAAAAAATATCCGCATCCAAGATTTTGGCAGTTATCAATATGACCCCCAAGATGACTACCCTGATTTTG
This sequence comes from uncultured Gammaproteobacteria bacterium, assembly GCA_964649995.1. Lineage (GTDB taxonomy): Bacteria > Patescibacteriota > Microgenomatia > UBA1406 > GWC2-37-13 > CAZYRU01. Next base: position 14,554 of record CAZYRU010000001.1, on the reverse strand, counting down.
CCCAAAAAGTCGCTCAAGCCATCCAACAGGCGCCTAATGAGGCATTAGGCATTGTAATTTGCGGCTCAGGCGTTGGTGTTACAGTAGCAGCCAATCGCTTTCGGGGAATTTATTGTGCTTTAGGATTCAGCGAAGAGCAAATTAAACAGGCACGCGCTGATGACCATATTAATATGCTTGCTTTACCGGCAGACCATCTTGATTTTGACCAAGCTAAAAAAATTGTTGACGCCTTTATTACCACTCCAGGCAAAACAGAAGAAAAATATCTCCGCCGTCTTGCAAAACTTGATCAAATTTAATCACAAAGATAATATTTGCCGATTTTATTTTTAGCAATTATTCCTTTTAACTCTAAAAATGAGAGAAGTTTTAAAATTAATTGTAAATCTAATTTGGCTTTATTAGCCAAATCATTGACAGTAAGTGGATAATTTTGTAACAAAGTGTAGATTACCTTCTCCTCAGGCGAAAGATCAGGTAAAATCTTGGCTGTAGGAGTTTGAGGTATTAATGATCGATTATACTCCTCCAAAATATCCTGAATACAGGTTACTAACTTCGCGCCTTGTTTAAGCAACAAATTAGGTGCCTGCGCCATTTTTGAATTAATCGGCGCCGGTACAGCAAAGACATCCTTCCCCTGCCTGCCAGCATAATCAGCAGTAATTAAACTACCGGAACGCTCACTTCCTTCAATTACCAACACTCCCTGCGCCAAACCGGAAATTAAACGATTGCGGGCAACAAATAAACCTTTAGCTACTGGCATAGCTGCAGGAAACTCAGAGATAATTAAACCCTTAAACTGACAAATTCTTTCATAAAGATGAAAATTTTCTGCTGGATAAATTATATTCACACCACAACCTAAAACTGCAATCGTGCGACCATTATTTTCCAACGCAGTTAAATGAGCTATTGCATCAATCCCTAATGCTAACCCCGAAACAATCACTATCTGTTGACTCACTAAATCCTTAACCAAAGTTTGAGTAATTTGTTGTCCATAAAAAGTAGGAGTACGAGTACCCACTACTGCCATGAATAAATCGCGACCAAAATCATAAGCCTCAATTTCTCCTTTAACATAAAGACAGATTGGCGGATCAGGAATTTGTAGCAAATTAGAAGGAAAAAGTGGATCTGCCTGAGTAATTACTCTGATTTTTAATTGATTAAGCTTAAGTAGTTCTTTCTTAGGGTTAAAAGAATTTCTAAACCTCAAAAAATTAGCGGTTAATTTTTCTCCTAATATTGGCAGCAAACTAGCCTTATCGGCTTCGTAAGCAGCCCTAATATTGGAAAATCTCTGCTTTAAATTTTTAAATTTACATGGCCCAATTCCCAAACAATAGGAAAATGCTAAATAATAATAAATCTCCATACATTATTAGAAATATAAAAAAATCATGCTCTTGTCTGCTGTCTATGATCTACAAAACTAATTAAATAGCGGTTTAAAACTAAATAAAAACAGTTATAATAAATTTATGCAAATTGTTCCCACTCTACTTAACCAATCAATAACAGAATTTGATCTTCAGCTTAAAACACTGAGCCGTTATTTTAATTATTTTCAAATTGATATTGCCGACGGCGAACTAGCCGCTAATCGTACCCTTCAGCTCGAAGATCTACTGATTTTTTTTAATCAATATCCTCTAAAAGAAAACCAGCTTGGCTTTGATTTTCATTTAATGGTAAAAGATATAGGGCCAGAAATTCGCAAAATTGAACAACTAAAAAAAATCATTCCAGTAAGATATTTATTGCTTCATCTTGCTTCTCTTGAGACAAACCCAAACATTACTGTACCTCCCTATGGATTAGTACTGAATCCTAATGATCAGATTGTCGATCTTAAAGAAAGATATAATCTTGCTCAAATTCCCGCTATCCAAATTATGACTGTTATTCCTGGCTTTCAAGGAGGAGAATTTATTCCTAATATGCTCAATAAAATTGAACAGCTGCGTTATTTAGGCTATAGGAATTTAATCCTATTAGATGGCGGGATTAATGAAAAAAGTTTAAAACTAATTTTAGAACGTCAACATAAACCAGATATTTTATGTATTGGTAGTTACCTTACCAAACTTGATCAACTAGAGGATAAAGTTAATTATCTACGCCAAATTACGGCCACCAATAATACCAATACTGAGGATGCTTTAACAGGCTAACTCCATCCTCCCAAGAAAATTTGCCATCTAGATTAAAATCAAGAGGCAGCATAGTTTTAAAAACTATCCGATTGCCGGTTTGACGAAAAATTAAATAAGCCTGCCGAGGTAAATAATAAGGCCTTAGGAGTACTATTCGGTATCTCTGACCCAAAAGAATATTTTGAATGTGTTTTACTTCGGCCTTACTCTGTTTGAGACTAATTTTGTTTTTAAAAAAAACTAGATTCTCTCGGGAATCAAAAATTTGAATTTCCAAATCATCTCCATTGGCATTCATCTTTGGCAAAAAACTCACTATAAACTCTAAATTAGGCAAAGGCATCACCTGATAATGCCAATTTTTTGTTAAGATTGTCTTATTGTTTTTGGTTAATACTAAGCTAGTTTTATTTTCCCCCAAAGTGTTGGTCTTTAAAAAAAGATCTAAGATCTGCTGGCTATGAGGTGTTAAATTAGAAATATCTGAAATAAGATATTCTCCTTGATAATTACTCAGCTTTAGCTGATAACCGCTTGATTTATCCCAATATCCCTGACCGAGATTAGTCAGATTAATTTTAAAATGATAGAATGATTGTTCTACCAACTCCTGAGGAAAATCAAAATTAAACTGACCGTTTTCTTTAATCTCTGGCTCGCCTTTTATTTTAGGCAAATTCTTTATTCTTGCATACTGCGGATAAAAATCATCGACTTGATATTTCTTCCAAGAAAACTGAAGAAAAGGCTCCTGTTGATAATTAAAAACAAATGGTGTTACCGCTCTTACTCGGCTATCAGGTAGCCAAATATTAAGATAAGCTGTCTCAAAATAACTGGCTATTTGCTCATAAGTAAGACTCTTAGAACTCCAACCTGTTTCAGTAATAAAAACTGGTAATGGTTTAGTTACCCCCAACTCTTTTAACCATTCCAATTCCCATTGATAACTTTTAATAGACCACCTGCCGTTATCCCAAGGACTGCCGGAAAAATCTGGATTAGGATAAGCATGCGAGGCCCAAGCAGAAAATAATTGTTCAAATTCAGAGGAAGAAATTTTTGCCAAAAGCTGACGTAAAAAGATAGCTTCATCCTCAAATTCCTCTTTGTAAGAGGGAGCAGAAGAATCAAAACCTGCCAGCATTACTACAAAATCGGCACTTTTAGCTTTGAGCTCCTTAGCAAAAGCTAAAGCTACCTGAGCATAACTATCACTATCTACCTTGCCTCCCCACTCTCGAGCATGATTAGGCTCATTAAATAAAATGACATAACGATCTTTGATCACCCAATTGAGACTATCAAGAAAATTAGCCCATTCTCGCGCTTCTGACTGAGCCGGTCGACGCCAATTTTTTCCCTGAGGTTGAGTAGCTAAACGAATAATCGGAATTAAATGATGTTTTCTTAACTGATCCATCACGCTCTGCCATTTGGCCAAATCACGGTCATTTTCCTGAATAACTAAAGTAAGATAACCCCAATCACCACCACTGCTGTTAACCAACTCTGCCGCTTGCCGAATATCATCTTCATTAGGCTGGGCAAGATGGATACCAAATTTATTATTGGGCCAAGAATTTTCTTCCGCTATCACCGGAAAAACAGTAAAAAGAAAAAATAGGGAGATAAAAAAAATAATCCTGGCCATTATTGTTAGGGTAATCTTTTATTAAAGATGTCGGAGTGGCCAGACTTGAACTGGCGACCTTACGCTCCCAAAGCGTACGTTCTAGCCATCTGAACTACACTCCGAAATTTTTTATTTATCCTATTTTACCAAATTCTTTCTTACTAAAACTCCAATTACTAAAAATAAAGTACAATAAGTGTTAACGATGGGTAAAAAACTTACTTATTCACTAACGGCTTTATTAATTATTATTTTAAATCTCATCTTTATTCCGCCTAAAAAATCTCCTCAACACAAAATTAATCTCCAAAATCCTACTCCTGTAATTACTATTAGTCTTAAGATAGCATCAACCTCTTCAGCGCAGCTTGCAACCGTTAAAAAGGTAATTGATGGGGATACGATTGAATTAACTTCCGGACAAAAAGTCCGCTATATTGGCATTAATACTCCTGAACTGCATCATCCGCAAAAAACAAAACAATGTTTTGGTGAAGAAGCTAAAAATATCAATCGCCAGTTAGTTGAAGGCAAGACTGTGCGATTGGAAAAAGATGTGTCCGAAACCGATCAATATCAACGCTTGCTACGTTATGTCTTTTTACCAGATCAAAAACAAATCAGTTCCACCAGCGGCTTATTTATCAATCAATATCTAGTAGAAGAAGGTTATGCTTATGCCACCACTTTTCCTCCTGATGTAAAATATGCCTCACTCTTTCGTCAAAAACAAGAAGAAGCGCGTTTAAATAATAAAGGCTTATGGAAAAATTGTCCTCTTTAAAAGAATAATATTGCTATTGTTTAGTAAATTAAATTATATTATCATCTAAATATGAGAAACATCTTCGTAAGGGGAATGTTTATTGTTATTTTTTTTATCTTTTTTGCATCAACAGCTCAAGCAGCTATTAGTTATAAATTAATTGCTCCAGACACGGTATTTAAAACCGGCGATAATGTCCAATTTACTATTGAAATAAACACTAACGGCGAAACAATTACCACCGCTCAGGTAGGTATGACCTACGACAAAAACTATCTCCAATATGTTAGTGCTACTCCAGGTAATACAGTAGATTCAGTTACGGTAGCGGAAAATACCTCTGGTATCTTGACTATTAGTGGTAATAAAACCGGTGGTTATTCTGGCTCAGGTACTTTTGCTCTAATTACATTTAAAATAATTGCTACCGGAGCAGGTTCAACAGAACTGTGCACTCTGGTTCCAATTACTACTCCTACCCCTACACCACTACCAAACTATCCCACTGCCACGCGAGCGCCCTTGATTACCTCAGGAGTTAATTCAGGTAGTGTTATTAGTTTTCTTGGTATTAGCTTAGTTACGGTAGCTTTAAGTATTTTTATTATCAATAAAATAATTTTTGGCAAAAAATAAGTATTCATGAAAAAAATAATTCTTGGGTTTTTCTTACTTATTGCCTTTTTATTAACTTTACCGTCAGCACAAGCAGCTGATCGAATTAATATTAATTTGCCTCCAACTAAGTGTTATCTTGATTCCTGTCCATCGGATTTACTTGATATTTATAAACAAAGAAATGAAAAGTGTGTCTCTTCATATGAAGAATTTCTAAAAAATCCTGGTGCCAATCATTATTGGATTGATGATCCTGAGATTACCGCCCAAGGCAAAGCAAATGACCGGGCCCGACAATTTATTTGGTGGGTAATTAATAAAAATGCCATTGATGATCATCAGATATTTAAAGACATCTGGCAGGTAACAAGAAGGCTTAGTTATTACTTTCTTTTAGTTAGTATCGCAATTGTTGGAATTGGTTTTATCATTGGGCAAACAAGTAACTTTAATTTAAATATTAAGATAATGCCGTGGTTGATAAAAATTGGTCTAACGATTTTATATATTACCTTCTCAGCTACAATCGTAATTATCTTAATTCAATTATCAGAAATTATTTCGCGTTTTTTTGTCGAAAAGTTAGGCGGTAGCAAACTCTTTAATATTTATTTTAGCGATATTCCCAGTAGTGAAAAAAATTATAATGATTTTATTGGCTGTCGAGATTTAAATTTTCAAGTACAAGAAGCTATTCAAACCGAACTCTTTCTTTTAAAAACCACTAATATTACCTACTATGTCATGGGAATAATGCTTATTATGCGCAAAATTATTCTTTGGAGTATGATCATAATCTCACCTTTTCTAGGTATATTATTTTTATTTAATTTTATTAAAAATATTGGCTGGATTTGGATAGGGGTTTTTTTTCAATGGCTTTTTTATGGACCATTGTTTTCTCTATTTTTGGGGGCAACCGCTCGTATTTGGCAAGCAGGCATCCCTTTTACCTTTAATTTCTCACGGGCTGGCACCAGCAAGGGCTATGTTTATTATTCAGGGATAAATCTTCTTTTTGGCGGACCAGCGCAAAAATTATCTGTGCTTAATAACGGCAACTACATTGATACTTTTATGGAATATGTAATCTCGTTAATTATGCTGTGGGTAACAATTTTTCTTCCTTGGTGGTTATTGCGAATCTTCCGCGATTATTGCTGTGATGGTATTAATACTAGTAAAAATATCTTGCTCTCAATTTATGATCATCTGCGAGGAAAATTAGGTCCTATTTCGCCCTTGCAATCTGCTCCACAAACAGTCTTAAAAGCTAATAAAGAAATTGATGTCAATATTAAGCCAAAACTGATTAATGTAGAGCAGGTAAAAAAAATCACCACCGAAGAAATAAAAAAAACTATCACTGCTACTACCTCTACCGCTAAACTAACTAATTTGGCCAATTATGAAACCAATAAACAAGTAAAAGAAACTGTGAATAAAAATCTCAGCTACCTACAAAATCCCACTCAAGCCAGTACCCCGAAAGAAAAGGAGATGTTTATGAATTTAAAAAACGAACTTTATCATCGATCTATTAAAAACGATACTTCTGCTAGACAAATTTTATTGTCGGTTTCTAACTCACTCTCTGATCAAATTCTAAAAAAACAGCAGATTCTTAGCACACTTCCCACCTCTAAAGCTATTAATTATGTCGTCGCCTATCGCTCTCAAGTTAATCCAGAAAAAGTTAATGCTATTAATAATTACTTTGTTGACTCATTGCTTAAAAATGCAGATCTTGTTAGTGAAATCGCCCAAACTACTCATCTTTCCTCCGCCCAAACTCAATCACTGCTTATCTCATTAAAAGAAAATATCAGCCAGCCCGCGACTGAAGTAATAGAGAATATTGCCAAAAAAACTAGTCTTAATAAAGAAACATTAGAAAAAACTTTACAGTTAGTCTACGATTCCCTAAAAACTAATCCCAAACTTACTCAACTACTAGAACACACTGCTACCGGTATTAATCTACCCGAAAAACAACTCAGGGAGATTATTGCTGACCAAATTAAATTAATTCTTGCTTCTCAAAAAAATATTGAAGAGATAATCACTATTCCTCCTTCTATTTCATTGGAAGATTATGAACAGGTCAAAAAGATGTGGAAAGAACAATATCAAAAAGGCGAAGTACCAGTATCGGAAAATATTCAATCTCGTTTAGAATGGATTGAAAAAGATATTGTTTTTATTACCAATACTCTTAATAAACTAGTTGCCTCAGATCCCAACCTTAAACAGCAGGGGTTAGATGATCTTGCCTATATATTGCCTGTTGTTTTAATCAATAATCTAAAAGGTGAAGAAATTATTGTATATCTTAAAGCCAAACTAGAAGCAGCCAAAACCGTCAAGGAAGAAATAGAAAAAGAACAAGCAGTCATTGCCAAAACCAAACAAGAGATACTTCAGGAAGAGGAATTAATTACTGTTGCTAAAACTACAGCTAAAAAAGCAGAAAATACTAAAACTATGACAATGCAGGAAGAAAAACAAGAATCATCCTCATCTTAAAAATACTCATGATTAATTATTATCAGGAACAACAATTTGTTGCTTTGGTGAATGAAGCAGATCAAATTATTAATCAGGCAGAAAAATGGCTAGCTCATAAAAATAATCTACTGCATCGCGGCTTTACATTAATTATGAGTTATAATGACAACATTATCTTTCAACATCGCAATCATCCTATTTTTAACAGGGTGTTTGATATGAGTTTTTCCTCTCATCAACTCTTTATTAACCACCAATTACAAACTGATAAAGAAGCAATCCTCAATAGTTTAAAGCGGGAGTGGCGGCTTAACGAAGAAGATCTTACGAGTAATTTTCAATTTATTACTAAAGTTCGTTATCAAGCGTATGATCCACAAAGTCAATATTGGGAAAATGAAATAGATTATGTTTACAAACTGCAATTAAAACACCCCCCGGTTTTTAATCCGGATTTTGCCTACCAAATAACTTGTGCACCACAGGAACCTTTAGCGCCTTGGGTAAAAGAAATTATTAAAAAAACAAGGTTAAAATTTTAAGGAATAAAAATCAGATATAAAAGTAAACCCACCTCCATCAGTAAAATTATAATTAACCACGCAAAACATGCATCAAATAAAATCTCCAAACCGGATAAAATTAAAAATAACGGCCACATTTTCCATAAAAAATTCCAAACGTCCCAAGGAAGCAAACCTAAATTATTAAGCAAAAAAATAATCCCTAACATAATTAGGAAAAAACCACCACTAAGATGAGAAGTTGATTCTTTTTTACGAAAACAGGCACAAATTGTTTTTCCCCAATCAGTTATTTTTTTCATTTTTTAAAAAAATTGCTAGTCCTATAATCACTAAAATTAATGGCCAAAATTTCCTTACTAAAAAAGGGGCAAAAAACCCTAAATTTTCCAAAAGAAAGACTAAACCAATCACAATTAAAATTACTCCGGCCCATCTACGGGAATCAAAATTTGATGCCATTGCCAAAGATTGAGTTTGGGTTTTAATTTCCTGGAAATTATTTTTAATATTTTCTCTAATATCTTCATCTTCTTCCCGCGCAGGAATAATAAGCCACAAAATTAAATAAAGCAAAATACCACTTCCTCCAAATAAAGTTATAACAACAAATAAAATCCGGATAAGAGAAGAATCAATCTTAAAATATTCCCCTAGTCCGCCTGCTACTCCAGCAATTACTCGATCGGTTTGTGAACGATAAAGTTTATTGACGGTATTTTGTCTGGTGGTATGTTTTTTTACCGCTGTCATATCTTTTTTTAGTGTAACAAAAAAACTAAAAATTTACTATATAATTAATTTGATGTCGAAAAAAGATTGGAAATGGATTACTGTTTTAGTAATAATTTATATTTTACTCCTTTTTCTTTTTAAAAGAGAAATTTTTTATTTTAGATTTGATCCCACTCTTATTAACCGTTATTTTCAGTCACAAGATATTACTTATGAAATTAAAGATCGACGCATTTTTCTCTCTGATGCCGATATTTATCAAGCCACCGGCTTGCTATATGCTTTAGGTTACGACCCTAGCCAATTTAATTTTGAACATCCTCCGTTTCTGAAAACTTTATTTGGTATATCAATCTTATTTTTTAATAATCCCTACATAATTCAAGTCATAATGGGAATGTTGTTAATTGCTCTTACCTATTATCTTGGCAACAGAGTTTATAACAATAATTTAGTGGCATTTTTGGGTGGTTTACTTTTAGTAATGGATGGTTTATTTTTAGATATCTCCAGTCAAACACTACTAGATTTGGGTCAAACCCTGCTTTTTATAGCTTACTTTTTAGCAATTTTTTATTGGCGTAATTTGTGGTTAGCTGGAATTTTTTTGGGGCTTTTTGCCGGTTGTAAGTTTTGGATTACACCGCTATTTTTCATTGGGCTCTTTGCTGGATATTTATGGCTCAAAAAACAACTACACCTAAAGCACTTTCTACTTCATCTTATACTTGGTTTTGTGATCTATTCCCTGCTTTATTTACCCACTTTTATAAACCATCAAGGTAAATTTAATATTATCTTTTATTGGCTTAAAACCTTAAAATATCGCCTTGTCCATAATACAAGCTCCTTTCCTGGAGCTTCGCTTTTAATGTTTGCTACTGGCTATTTTAAAACCTGGTGGGGAAAAGAACAATTTATTAAATCGCAACCCTGGTCATTTTTCTGGCCTATAACTCTATTTTTTTCTTTTAAAAAAAGTTTGGAGTTAATTGGAAAAGTAAATTTGACAAACTTAATCGGTGCTACCCCTTTTTTGTATTTAATTTATTTGGGCGTACAAGCACCTTTTCCGCGTTACTTTCTTATTCTTTTGCCTTTTGCTTATTTAAATCTAGCCGAGGTGGGGATAAGGTGGCTTTTTCCTCACAAACACAAAGTCCAATTTTAATCGGACGAAAACTAGTATCTACCGCATCCACTATTTTACAATGCCCACCCGGCAAACAAATTGAGGCATTGTTAGTGCAAATATTATTTTTAATACATGGCAAACGATACTTCCTTTGTGCATCGCGATAGACAAAATAGAAAATAATAATTACTCCTAACACAATTAACCATAGCCATTTTTTTCCCCACAGATTATTCTTTCTCTTGAGCATGAATAATTAATTAATTAAATAATATTTAACTTAAAGATAACACATTATTCTATTTTTTTCGCTTGCAATAGGAAAAAATCAAGCTAAAATATCAATTTATGAATAAAAAAGAGCTCTTAACTAGTTTAAGCGAAATTAATTATCCTGCTTTGCAATTTATAGACAGTTATCTACAAGTAATGCGTTGCCCCAAAACCTTTCAAAATCACAAAGGACAATTAGTTTTTAATTCAGACCGTAATGTCCTTCTAAGCCGCAAACGTGCTTTAACAAAATACTTAACCAATCCTAATGAGGAAACGGGAAAAACTATTCCCTGGGGGCAAACAATTCTTTCAGAAATTATTACCTGCAGTCTCATTAAAACCATCTATTCGCAAGAACTAAATCGCTCCAGTTATAACAGCCTATTAGCTCCTACCTCGATTGATATCTCTTATAATAATTACCAAAAAGGAGCGGATATTATTATTAGTAAAATCCTCAACCATCGACCTTTAATTGGTATTGATGTTACCTTAGGGGAAAAAAGGATTATTAAAGACAAGAGAAGACGACCAGGAATTCAACTGCTTTTAGCCATCCCGGTAATAGTTCTACCACTTAAAGATATTATTGTCCCTGGATATAACCTTTCTTTCGTCCATTTTTTAAATGATGTAGTAGTACCTGATATTAATCAGGGTTGTTTTAGTTTGATTAATATTACTGAAAACCAACTTCATGCCTGGAAAAATGTTTTACGCCCCCATTTTAAAGAAGCGTTGGAAGAGTGTAATTTTTCCTTAAAAAAATGTTCTAATACTAAAATAGCTGAATATCCCTTTTTAAGGGATATTTTCCAGCAAATTGACGCCGCCAGACAACTTTTTTGTCCATAACTAAAGTTAAAAATTAAGCAAAACAAAATAAAATCCATACTTTAAGTTAATAAAATTTAGAAATTATTTTTGGTATTTTTTAAGATTATGAAAGAACCAAATCTAATTGATCTGCGTTTTGCCAAACGCTTAAAACGACTACGTAAACAGGCCGATATCACTCAAGAAGAGCTGGCTGTTAAAACTAAACTCAGTACTACTTTTATTGGCTTAATAGAGACAGCAAAAAGACGACCGAGTTTGGCCACCTTAAGAAAAATTGCTAATGCACTTAAGGTAAGAATAAGAGATTTATTGGTTGATTAATTACTCAATAATTTATTGCCAGTGAATGAATTAAACTAGTACGGGCAAGATTTTCTATTCTATTATCCAGTTTTTTTAAAACAATTTTTTTCTTGTATTTTATCTCTAAGGCTTTCTCAATTAACCAATCAGCTATCTCAGGATTTTTTGGCAAAATTGGTCCATGCAGATAACTTCCCAAACTATTTTTATAAATTACCCCTTCAGTTTTATCTTGACCATTATTGCCAAACCCCTTCAATACCCACGCCAAAGGCTTTACTTTTTTACCTAGATAGGTTCTGCCCATATGATTTTCAAAACCAACCAGCAGTTGATCACCAAAAAAATCCGACTTAACAACTAGATCACCAATTAAACGCGGTGCTTTGATATCTGGACTTTTGGTATATAAATCAAAAATAGACAAACCTTGAATAATCTTACCAGCAAAGGTTTTATAATATTTCCCCAAAAATTGATAGGCGCCACAGATATATAATCCTGGTGTACCTTTTTCAATTTTTACTGTTAAATATTCTTTTTTATTAACCATTAAATCTTGATTAACGATTTCCTGCTGTTTATCCTGAGCGCCACCCATAAAAAGCAGATCTGAAGATAAAATCAACTTAGGATTATCAGCAAGCGAGATTTTTAAAAGCTTAACTTTAATATCGCGTTTTTGAATGCGATAGGCAAGAGCAATAATATTGCCTCGATCGCCATAAGTATTCATCAAATTGGGATAAAGCCAGCCTATTTTTAATTCCATAATTATAAAAATTTTCTCCCTAAAAGCACCTTCCTTAACTCAAGCATCGCTGAATAAGTCGGCAAAACAAATATTTTTTCCTCAGGTCGAGTATTATTAATTAATTCTTTAACTGCCACTTTAAAATCTGGAAATATTTTACAAGCGATTTCTTCTGCTCCTTCATATTTTAATCTCAGTGCTAGATCATAAACGCGATCGCCAGCTAAATAAAATCTTTTTGCATTCTTAAAAATTAACCGAAAATCAACATCCCAAATCCAAGAAACATCCATTCCGTCAGGAATACGATTATTAAGAATAATAAAAATATTTGCCTTTTGTTCTTTTAAAAGTAAAGTTAGCGTCTTTAAAGCCTGATTAAATCCTGCGGGATTTTTGGCCAGCAGAAGAAAAAATTTTCTAGCTTGATAAATAATCTCCTCCTGTCTGCCAAAAGGCGTCTTAAAACCCTGAAGAAGTAAATTAAAATCTTTTTTCACCGCAAAAAGGGCTTTGATTAAAGCCAAAACCGCATGAGTGTTATAAAGATTATAAAAACCTTCCAGGGGGTATATAATCTTCTCCTGGCTAAAATCCTCAATCTCTCCGCTCCTTTTAAACTGACAAGTGGGACAATAAAAGTTTCCTAAATGCGCATAGGCAATATTACTATATTGCAGAATCGAGTGACAATTTGGACAGTAAGTAAAATCAACATCATCAGCTAGCTGTTTTGTTTTCATTAATTCTTTCTTAACGCCAAAAAAAATTTTTTTTTGCTTCAGTAGCGAAGCATTATAAAAAAGATAAGGATCATCGCCGTTAACAATTAATAAGTAGTTTTTTTGCTTTAATCTTAAGGCAGAAAACCAGCGCTTGCCTATGATATTAACCTCACCATATCGATCCAGCTGATCACGAAATAAATTCAAAAGTAAAATAGCATCCGGAGAAACCTTATTAATAATTAGGGGAAAACTAAATTCGTCCGTCTCAAACAAAGCAAAATCATAATCTAATCTGCCCCACCAATCAGCCTTTTTCAACAAAATAGAGGCAATACCATTAACTAAATTTGCTCCTTCTTGATTAGAAAAAACTTTTTTATCTAGCTTTTCTAAAACATACTTTAACATTGAAGTAGTGGTAGTTTTACCATTAGTACCGGCAATCAAAATTATTTTTAACTGGGGATTTTTTTGCAGAATTTTTTCAATTATTTTATTATCAAAACTTAAAATAAGATGACCTGGCCAAGTCGAGCCTGAACCAAAATTAAAAACAGAGCTTAAAAAACTCACTACTTTAGCTAAGCAAATTTCAAAAAACATAGTCTTATTATAGCTCAAAACTTAAAAGATAAAATCAACGAGTAAAAAAAATCTAATTTTAAAGCCAAAATAAAACGAAGCTGTAATCTCAATGACTTTTATTGATCACCAAAGAAGTAATTATATTTTTATGTTTTTTAATTTACTGATAAATTTTATTCTCTTTTTTTCACCTGCCAATGTTCTTCATTAATATGATGTCCTAGATTTTTTGCCTTAGATTTTAAATCTGTCGCAATTGTTTCATTATCAGGTGTAATATGTATTTCTACAGGTGTAACTTTTATTCCTGAATTTTCTAATCCTGCAATTTTATTGGGATTATTAGTTAATAGTCTGACAGATTTAACTCCAACACTATGAAGCATCTCGCCAGCAACCGTAAAATCCCGTGCTTCAGAAAAATATCCTGCTTCTTTATACGCACGATCAGTATCAATCCGTTCACCTGTTTGAGAATCTGTTTTTTGCTGTATTTTACCGTCTTCCCACCCAAACATACCGTTAAGTTGTGCGAGCTTACCAGCAATACCATTTCCTCTACCTTCTTGATCCAGATAAAGAATAATTCCTCGATTTTCCTGCTGAATAAGCTCCATAGCTTGATGAAGTTGTTTACGACAATCACAGTTCACCGCATGGAATATTTCATTTGTGTGGCAAGAGGAATGCATTCTTACTAATAGATCTGCTCCGTCTCCTAAAGAACCTTCTGCAATATTGCCAAAAACTAACATCTCATGGTGACTACCATAAATAAAATCGCCAAAAACAAGATATGTCCAATCTCCAAATTCGGTTGGAAGTGGAGATCTACCTAATTCTTTTATCATGGATTTACTCTTTTGTTTTTAATCTCTTAAGTTATTTAATTATAACAACTAAACCCCTTGGCAACTTCAAAAATTTATAGTTTACTTAAAAATCAAAATATTTAGGTATACATCTAACTCGTTCTTT